>NZ_JBYTEP010000051.1:0-29728 GCF_058792015.1 Cellulomonas sp. EB106-03-03-XG116 | reverse complement strand
GTCGGCGCCCGGGCGGCCCGCGGCGGTCCGGTCGGCCGGCGCGCGGTCCGGCGCGGACCGGTCCGGCTGCGCGGCCCGGTCCTGCGGGCCCGCGGCGAGCGCGCCCTGCAGGACCGCGTCGAACCCGGTCGACGCGGTGCGCCCGGCGGTGCCGGCCGACGCGGCGCCGGCGGCGCGCGCCGGGGCGGCGGGAAGCGTGCTGATGGTCACGAGGCGGCCCCCCAGAGGGACGTGAGCAGGGACGAGGTCGAGGCGCCGGCCGAGCCGGGGCCGAGGGCGCCGAGCGCCTGGGTGAGCGAGCCGGTCGTGCCCGACCCGGCGGTCGCGCCGGCGGAGCCGGTGAGCAGCGCCAGGGCGTTCTGCCCGGCGGCGGTGCTCGCGAGCGCGGAGGACAGCGCGGCCGACGCCGGGGCGGCCGTCGGGGTGGCGGCGGCCTGCGGCAGGATCCGGCGGATGGTCGTCGGCTCCGCGTACACGTCGCGGATCGTCACGGACTTCCCCGGCTTCGGCGCGTCGATCATCTGGCCGTCGCCGACGTAGATGCCGATGTGCTTGCCGCCGTTCAGCACGACCAGGTCGCCCGGGAGGGCCTGGTCGAGGGACGGGACCGCCTCCCCGAGCGTGGCCTGGTCGCGGGCGACCCGCGGCACGCCCGACGTGATGCCGAGGTCGGCGAGCGAGCGGAGCACCAGCCCCGAGCAGTCGAGGCCGCCCTCCGCGAGCGACTCGCCGCCCCAGACGTAGGGCGTGCCGAGGTACTTCTTCGCGGCCTCGACCAGGTCCTGGCCGGTCACCGTGGTGGACAGCGCGTGCGCGGGCACGGTGCCGAGGTCGGCGCCGGCGGTGCCGGTGAGCTGCGCGAGTGCGGCGGCGAAGTCGGTGCCCGCGGCGGCCGAGGCGGCCGAGCCGGAGGCGGACACCCCCGACGCGGACGCGGACACCCCCGCCGCGGCCGTCGCGCCCGCCGCCGGCACCGTGGCCGGCTCGACGTACGCGCGGATCTCCGCGATGCGGGCCTGCACGGCCGCCACTCCCCCGGTCACCGGGCCCCCTCCGGGTCGGCCCCGGCGGGCACGGCGGCGCGGCGGCGGCCGGCGACCTCGTCCAGCACGACCTGCTCGGCCCGCTGCTCCTCGGCGCGGACGGCCGTCTCGTGCTTCTCCTGCAGCTTCTCCAGCGTGCGGGTCTGCGTGCGCGCGGCGGACCACGCCGCGTCGGCGGCGTCGACCTCGTCCTGCGCGACAAGCACCTGGGCGCGCCGGTCGACCAGCAGCGCGGACAGCGCGAGCCGGCTCGCGACGACGGCCTGCACGCCGCGGGCGTCGGCCCCCGGCGGGAACACGGCCGAGCCGAGCGCGGCCTCGGTCGCCGCGGCGCGGGCCACGGCGGCGTCCCGGCCGCGGGCGCTGGTCGCGCGCTGGGCGGCGGCCTGCTCCTCGGCGAGCGCCCGCAGGCGCAGCAGCCCGGCCAGGCGGAAGGCGCGGCTCACGGCAGGTCCCCCATCGCGGCGACGAGCGCGGCGAGCCGCGCCCAGGAGTCCGCGGACGGGGCGCGCTCGTCCATGCCCTGGCGCAGGAACGCGTCGATCGCGGCGCCGTGCGCGACGGCGGCGTCCACCAGCGGGTTCGACCCCGCCACGTAGGCGCCGACGTCGAGCAGGTCCTGGGCCTGGCGGCGGGCGGCCATCACGCGGCGCAGCCGGGTGGCGGCGGCCTTCTGGTCCGGGCCGACGACGCGCGAGGCGACGCGGGAGATGGAAGCCAGCGCGTCGACGGACGGGAAGTGCCCGGCGACCGCGAGCGACCGCTCCAGCACGACGTGCCCGTCGAGGATCGAGCGCGCGGCGTCGGCGATCGGCTCGTTGTGGTCGTCCCCGTCCACCAGCACGGTGTAGAGGCCGGTGACCGAGCCGGTGGCGCCGGTGCCGGCGCGCTCCAGCAGCTGGGCGAGCAGCGCGAACGTGCTCGGCGGGTAGCCGCGGGTGGCGGGGGGCTCGCCGACGGACAGGCCGATCTCGCGCTGCGCCATGGCGACGCGGGTGAGCGAGTCCATCATCAGCACGACGTCGTCGCCGCGGTCGCGGAACCACTCCGCGATCCGGGTCGCGACGAACGCCGAGCGCAGCCGGACCAGCGGCGGCTCGTCGGAGGTCGCCACGACGACGACCGAGCGGGCCAGGCCCTCGGGCCCGAGGTCGTCCTCGAGGAACTCGCGCACCTCGCGCCCGCGCTCGCCGACCAGGGCGATCACGGAGACCTGCGCGTCGGTGCCGCGGGCGATCATCGACAGCAGGGACGACTTGCCGACGCCGGAGCCGGCGAACAGGCCGAGGCGCTGGCCGCGGCCGGCGGTCACCAGGGTGTCGAGCACCCGCACGCCGAGGTCGAGCGGCTGGGCGACGCGGGCGCGGGCCAGCGGGTGCGGGGCGTGCCCCGTCACCTCCGCCGCGCCGACGCCGACGAGCGGGCCCTTGCCGTCGATCGGCCGGCCGAGCCCGTCGAGCACCCGGCCGAGCAGGCCGGGTCCGACCGGCGCGGTCAGCGCGGTGCCCCGCGGGCGCACCGGCATCCCGGCGCGCAGGCCGTGGGTCGGGCCGAGCGGCATCGCCTGCGCGGAGCCGCGGCCGGTCGCGACCACCTCGGCGGGCACCTCGGTGCCGTCGCCCGGGTCGATGGAGACGAGCTCGCCCACGGCCGCGCCGGTGCCCGCGACCTCGACCGTCAGGCCGACGACCCCGCGGACGGTGCCGACGCGCTCGGGCCGGGCGGCGCCGAGCGCCGCGGTCCACGCCGGGGCGCGCAGCAGCGCCGCGGCGGGCTCGGCGAGCGGCGGGACGGCGGACGCCGGACCAGCGGCGGCCCCGGCGCGCGGGGTCGGCAGCACGGCGGCGGCGGTGGGGGTGCTCATCGGGCGCCGGCCTCCCCCGCGCCGGCGGCGAGGGCCGCGCGGGCGCGGTCGAGCGCCGCGCCGAGGCGCGCGTCGAGGTGGCCGTCGGGGAACTCGCCGACCGCGTCGCCGGGGGCGAGCGCCGGGTCGGCCACGAGCTCGACGCCGGTCAGGTCGGGCAGGCCGGCCAGCACGTCGCCGCCGGCCGGGGCCTCCCCGGCGAGCGCGGCGCGGACGACCGCGAGGTCCCGCGGGTGCAGCCGGACGGTGTGCACCTCGCGCGCCGGGTCCAGCGCGCGGACCCGGGCGAGCGCGGCGGCGGCGGACGTCGGCGCGTCGGACAGCTCGGCGCCGAGCACGGCCGCGGCCAGGTCCAGCGCGGCCGCGTGCAGCGCGTGCTCGGCGGCGGCGAGCACGGGCGCGCTGCGGTCGGCCGCGGCGCGGGCGCTCCGGGCCAGCACGGCGAGGGCGTCGGCGTGCTCGGCGGCGCGCCGGGCGTCGGCCTCGGCGCGCTCGCGCTGCACCCGGGCCGCCTGGGCCTCGGCGGCACGGGCGGCCTCGCGGGCGCCCGCGGCGTAGCCGGCCGCGTACCCGGCGGCGTACCCCTCGGCTCGCGACGGCTCGGCCGTCGCGAGCCCGGCGGCGGACCCGCCGAACGCCTGGGTGAAGGTGCGGGGCTCAGGAGACATACTCGTCCTCGCCCTCGCGCCGGATCACGATCTGGCCCGACTCCTCGAGGCGGCGGATCGCCTGGACGATGCCCGCGCGGGCCTCCTCCACCTGCGAGAGGCGGACCGGGCCGAGCAGCTCGATCTCCTCCTCGAGGTTCTCCCGGGCGCGCTCGGACAGGTTGCGCAGGATCTTGTCCCGCACCTCGGGCGTCGCGCCCTTGAGGGCGACCGACAGCTCGTTGGTCTCGACCTGGCGCAGCACCAGCTGCATCGCGCGGTCCTCGAGCAGCACGATGTCGCCGAACACGAACATTCGGCTGCGGACCTCGTCGGCCAGCGCCTCGTCGCGACTCTGCAGCCCCTCGAGGATGAGCTTCTCGGTGGTCGGGTCGGCGCGGTTGATGATCTCGACGAGCGGCTGCACGCCGCCGACGGCGGACAGCTCGTTCGGGGTCAGCACGGTCGACGCCTTGCGCTGCATCGACTCCGCGATGACCGCGACGACGTCCGGGGACGCCCGCTCCATCAGGGCGATGCGGTGCGCGACCTCGGACTGCTGGTCCGACGGCAGGCCGGCCAGGATCGCGGACGCGTGCTCGGGACGCAGGTGCGCGAGCACCAGCGCGACGGCCTGCGGGTGCTCGCCGTTCAGCAGGGACAGCACCTGGCGGGCGTCGGCGTGCTGCAGGAACTCGAACGGCTGGCCGGCCATCGAGGTCTGCAGGCGCTCGATCATGCCCGCGGCCTCGTCGCGGCCGAGCGCGCCCTCCAGCAGCTGGGTGGCGTAGCCGAGGCCGCCGTTCACGCTCGGCCCGATGGCCGACGCGGCGTAGAACTCCTCGACGACCTCGTCCGCGACCGTCGCGTCGACGCGCTCCAGCCGCATGATCTCGGCGGTGAGCTCCTCGATCTCGGCGGTCTCGAGCTTGGACATGACCTTGGCGGCGCGCTCCCGGCCGAGCTGCAGCAGCAGCATGGCGGCCTTCTGGGTGCCGGTCAGCGTGGCGGTGGACATCAGCGCCGCCCGGCGGGGGTCAGCCAGCCGCGCAGGAGGTCCGCGACCTCCTCGGGCTGCTCGTCGGCGAGCGCGGCGATCTCGGCGCGCTTGACCGCGAGCGACTCGGCGACCGGGTCGATCTCGGCGGGCCCGGGCAGGGCCGGCGGGATCTCGGGCAGCTCGTCGAGCTCGGCGGCCGGGTCGGGGCCGTCCATCAGCGGGAGCTCACCGATGTCCAGCGCCTCGCGCTTGCTCCGCCGCGAGCGGCGGGCCAGCACGATCGCGACCACGATCACGATCAGCAGCAGGGCGCCGGCGATCACCGCCTGCCGGAGCAGGTCCGCGCGGCGGTCGGCCTCGGCCTGGGCGTCGGCGGCCGCGAGGGCCTCCGCCGCGGCGTCGGCGCCCGTGGTGTCGAAGGCCATGGCCTGCACCGCGATGGTGTCGCCGCGCGCCGTGTCGATGCCCGCGGCGGCGGTCAGGGTCGCCGTGAGCTGGTTGAGGTCGATGCCGGCCGCGGCGTTCTGGTCGACCAGCACCGCGAGCGACTGCTTCTCGACCGTGCCCGGGGCCACCGTGGTGACCTCGGTGACCTTGTTCACCGCGTTGCTGACGTCCTCGGTGGTGTTCGTGTAGGAGCCGGTGCCGTCGCCGTCGCCCGTGGGCACCGCGATGTTGTCCGGGCCGAGCACGCCGGTGGCGGTGCCGGAGCCCGAGCCGGTGTACTCCTCGGTCGTCGTCGAGGACACGAGCGGCGGGGTGTTCTCGGTGGCCGAGAACTCCTCGGAGGTGCGCTGGGTCTGGTCCTGGTTCAGCGAGGCGGTGACGGTCACGGCGGACTTGCCCGCGCCGACGACCTGGTCCAGCAGCGCCTGCACGGCGCCGGTGACCCGCTGCTCGTAGGCCGAGGTGGCCTCGTCGCCGGTGCCGCCGGTGAGCCCGGTGCCGACCTCGGACAGCACCTTGCCGGTGGAGTCGACGACGGCCACGTCGGTGGCCTTCATGCCCTCGATGCCGGCCGACACCAGGTGCACGATCGCCTCGACCTGGTCGGTGCTGAGCTGGGTGCCGGTCTTGGTGCGCACGAACACCGACGCCGTCGGGTCCTGCTGCTGCGACACGAACACGGAGTCCTCCGGCAGCGCGAGCTTCACCGTGGCGGCCTCGACGCCGGACATGGCGCCGACCGTCTTGGCGAGCTCGCCCTCCAGGGCGCGGGTGTAGGTGGTCTGCTGCTGGAACTCGCTGGACGTCATCGACATGCCGTCGAGCAGCGAGTAGCCGTCGCCCTCGGCGTTCGCGGGCAGGCCCGCGGCGGCCAGCTTGAGGCGCATCGAGTAGAGCGTGTCCTGCGGCACCATGACCGTGCTGCCGCCGTCGGTGAGCTCGTAGGACACCCCCTCGGCCGACAGCTGGTCGACCACGGCCGACGCGTCGGTCGCGGACAGGCCGGAGAACAGCGGGGCCAGCGTGGGCTTCGAGGCCCACGAGTAGATCGCGAACCCGCCGAGCAGGATCGCGGCGACCGCGATGATCGCGAAGGTCTTCTGCGGGAGCGAGAACTGCTTCACCGCGCCGCTCATGCGGCCGAACAGGGACTTCACCTGGGCGGGCATCAGGCCTGCATCCTCATGATCTCGGTGAACGCGTCGACGGCCTTGTTGCGCACGGCGGCGGTGAGCTCGAGCGCGAGCTTCGCCTCGGACGACGCGATCGTGTAGTCGTGCACGTCGTCGAGGTCGCCGGTGACGGCCTGGACGGCGAGCGCCTGGCTCGTGGACTGGAGCTGCTGGACGTGGTCGACGGCGCCCAGCGCCGCGGCGAACCCGCCGTCGGCGCCGGCGGTGCCGGTGGCGCCGGCCGTGCCGGTCGCCCCGGGCGCGCCGAGGCCCTGCAGGCCGGCGAGGTCCGACAGCTCGGAGAGGGAGGAGGGGCCGGACACGCCGGACACCCCGCTGACGGGCTGGATGCTCACGAGTTCCGTCCGATCTGCAGCGCCGCCTCGTAGGACGTCTTCGCGCGGTCCACGACCGCCGCGTTCGCCTGGTAGCCGCGCTGCGCCATGATCAGCTGCGTCATCTGGGAGGCCATGTCGACCTCGGGGTAGCGGACGTAGCCGTCCTCGTCCGCGAGCGGGTTGGTGGGCTCGTAGACCACGCGGCCCTCGGCGGGGCCGAGCGCGATGCCGGACACCTGCGCGCCGCCGCCGTTCGCGGTGGGGATCTCCGAGGCGACCACGTACTTGGCCTGGTAGGCGGCCTCGGACGTCGCCGTCGCGTTGTTCATGTTCGCGAGGTTGTCGCTGACCGCGTCGATCCACTTGCGGTACACGGTCATGCCGGTGCTGGCGATGCCGATCGCCCCGAACGTCGTCATCAGGAGGTCCTCATCGCGGTGCGGACGCCGGAGAAGGTGCCGTCGACCGCCTGGGTCGCCAGCTGGTAGCGCAGCTGCGTGTCGACGTTGAGCAGCGTCTCCTCGTCGAGGTTGACGTTGTTGCCGTCGAGACGGGTGGGCTCGAGGGAGCGGGCCGTGGTGGCCGACGCGGCGCCGGTGCCGGCGGAGACCGCGCGGGCGAGGGCGTCCTCGAACTGGACCTTCTTGGCGTGGTAGCCGGGGGTCTGGATGTTCGCCACGTTCTCGGCGATGGCGCGCTGGCGCGCGGCCAGGCCGTCGAGCGCGCTGTTGATCGCGACGTAGCTGACGGAGTCGAACATGCCCATGCAGGGTCACCCTCACCCGAGGTTGGTCCTGGTCGGCCTGATCCATGGCCTGCTGCGCGAGCGATCCGTGCTCACGCGTCCCATCGGCGGGGGGCGGGGGGTGCTGAGGTGTGCGACCGAGAAATGTCGCGGATCACTCGCGCGGCGGACGCGATTCGGACGGGTTGTCCGAATTTGCCGGAGAATGTCCGGCCGCCTTTCTGGGTGCTGGCACCCAGGCCCGGGTCAGCCCTCGACGTCGAGGTAGACCGGGGCGACCGCGGCGCGGGTGCGCAGGCCGTCGGTCGTCCGCAGCGCGCGGCGGTGCTCCGCGAGCTGCTCGGTGGTGCGGCGCACCAGGTCGCGCTGGCGGTCGACCAGCGCGGCGGCCCGCGGGGCGAGCGCGAGCGGCAGGGCGCCCAGGCCGCGCGGCGTGCGCCACGGCTCGGTCACGGCGACGTCGGCGACCCGCGCCGCCGCACCGGCGTCGGCCCAGCCGGCCGCCGCGAGCAGGTGCTCGGCGCGGTCCGCGGCCGTCTCCATCTCGGCGAGGGCGCGCGCCCACGCGGCCTCCCGGTCGGCGCCCTCGCCGTGGTGACCGGCGCCGTGCGGGTCGTGGTGCGGCGCGTCCGCGTCGAGCGCCGTGGCGGTGTGCGCGCCCTGGACCGGGGCGACGGCGCTGCTAGCCGACACCGAGCACACCCCCGGACCCGGCGTCGGCGGTGTCGAACGACGGGGCGGGGCGCTGCGTCGGCACGTCCTTGGCCACGACGAGCGCGGCCTCGCGCCACGCCTCGGCGAGCGGCGCCACCAGCGCGCGGCACGCCACGACCCGCTCGGCGTCGCCCGCGCTGCTCGCCGCGATCAGCTCGGAGAGCAGGAAGGTGTACACGGACAGCAGGCGGTCGCCGCCGTCCCACTCCCCCACGTTCAGGTTCGCGATGAACTCCGCGACGATCTCCTGCGCGTGCGCGAGCTGCTGGGTGGCCTCGGCGCGGACGCCCGCGCGCAGCGCGGTCTCCGCCCGGTCGAGGTCGAGCAGCAGGCGGTCGTAGAGCATGGTGAGGAGCTTCGCCGGGCCCGCGGTGGCGACCGCGTCGGCGAGGTACCGGGTCCGGACGTCGTACACGACGGTCCCCCTTGCGTGGTGGGTGTGGCTCAGCTCGACGCGTTGTTCGCGTTCAGCTGGGCGAGCTGCTGGGACAGGAAGTTGGAGGTCGACTGCATCTGCGACATCGACACCTCCATCGCGGTGTAGATGCGGGTCAGCGAGGCGCGCCGGGTGGCCAGGCGGTCGTCCCAGTCGGCGATCCGGTCGGCGAGGTCGGTGACCTCGGTCTGGTACGAGGTGATCTGCGCGGTCAGCGTGCCCTTGGTGCTGTCGGACGCCGCGGTGGCCGCCGTCTCGAGCGCGGTGGACACGGCCTGCACCATCTTCTGGGTGGCGACCGGGTCCTCGGCGTACGCGGCGGTGAACGCCGCCTCGTCGAACGTGAACGTGCCGTCGCGGCCGACGACGATGCCGACCGACGCGGGCGACTTCCCGTCGATGTCGATCGAGCCCGCGGCGAGCACGCTCTGCTGCAGCATCCGCACCGCGGTGTTGCCCGACAGCAGGCCGGCCTTGAGGATCGAGCCGCCGTCGGCGGCGGTGCCCGAGCTCGACTTGGTGCGGTCGGCGATGTCGCCGAGCACCGCGTTGAGGTTCGTGACCAGGTTCGACGCGAGCTTGCTCATCGAGGCGGCGTTGCGGGCCACGGTGACCGTGACCTCGTCGGGGCCGGCCTTGCTGACCGTCAGGTCCACGCCCGTGAGCAGGCCCTTGAAGGTGTTGCTCGCCGAGGTCACCTCGGTCTGGCCCGGGGTGCCGGGCCACAGGGTGACCTTGGCGTCCGCCGCGGCGCGCAGCTGCTGGCTGGTCAGCGACGTGCCGTCGTTGGCGTTCGTCGCGGCGACCGTGAACCCGTTCTCGGCGCCGGTGCTCGTGCCCGTGAGCTGCAGCTTGTAGACCGGTGCGTCGGCGGTGCCGACGTTGACGGCCGAGGCGGTGACGCCCGTGCCCTCGGCGTTGAACGCCGCGACGACGTCGCCGATGTGCGGGCTCGAGGCGACGATCGTCTTCTCCTCGCCGCCGACGGTGAGGGTGAAGGACGGCTTGCCCGACGTGTAGGAGCTCGGCAGCGTGTAGAGCGTCGACTGCGACGTGGCCAGCCTGTCGACGGTCAGCGTGAGGGAGGACGGCGAGGCGTCCTTCGACGTCACGGCGGTGACCGCGGTGGAGGAGGCGGTCGCGGTGGTGGCCTGCCACGACTCGGCCTTGAGGGCGGTGGTGGCGGCGGTGCCGAGCGAGGCGACCTTGGTGTTGAGCGACTGCAGGGCGGAGACGACCGACTGCAGGCCGGTGCGCTTGGACGCCAGCAGCGTCTGCTGGTTGCCCTCGACCGCGAGCAGCTGGTCGATGATCTCGCTGGTCTTCATGCCGCTGATCAGGCCGTCGATCCCGATGCTGCTCACCATGCTGGTCCGGTCCTCCCCGGGTCGGTCGTGCGCCAGGCCGGCGGGGCCGGCACGCGACAGGCGGTGGGTGGACGGTCGTCCACCCACCGCCTGTCAGGGTCGTGCGGTGCCCCCGGCCGTCACCGGCCGGGGGCGACAGCTCACTGGAGGAGCTGCAGGACGCTCTGCGGCAGGTTCTTGGCCTGGGCGAGCATCGCGGTACCGGCCTGCGACAGGATCGAGGCGCGGGTGTAGCTGACCATCTCGGACGCCATGTCGGTGTCGCGGATGCGGCTCTCGGACGCGGTCAGGTTCTCCACCGCGACGTTGAGGTTGTTGATGGTGTGGTCGAAGCGGTTCTGGACCGCACCGAGGGAGGAACGGACCTGCGAGACCGAGGTGATGGCCGAGTCGATCAGGTCGATCGCCTCGGAGGCACCGGAGGCCTGCGTGAAGTTCACCTCGGTCGCCGCGACCTCGGCCGCGGTGCCCGTGGTGGCCGCACCGGTCAGGGTGATGCCGGTCGCCGTGGCGGCGGCCGTCACGGCGCCCGCGCCGAACTTGGCGGTGAGGGCGTTCTGCAGGGCCGTGGTGGCACCGGCGGAGGTGGTGACACCCGTGTAGTCGACCGACTTCAGGTCGAGCGACTTGCCACCGATGGTGACGGTGCCGTTCAGGTCCTGGAAGTTCTTCACGTCGTCGGCGGTGAAGTCCACCGCGGCGGCGAGGGTCTTCACGCCGGCGGTGCCGGACTCGGCGGCCGTCGTGTTGGCCACGGTGGTGGCGTTGGAGGCGATCGCGGTGACGTCGACGCCCGCGAGGCCGAGGCCCTCGGTGCCGAGGCCCTGGCCGTTGCCGGTCTGGATCTTGACGTTGATCTTGTCCTGCGCCGAGGTGTTGGCGCCGACCTGGAACGAACCGTCGTAGTTGCCGTCCAGCAGCTTCTTGCCGTTGAACTGCGTGGTGTCCGCGATGCGGGTGAGCTCGGTCTTGAGCTCGGACAGCTCGTCCTGGATGTTGGACTTCGCGGTGTCGGACAGACCACCCTCGTTGGACGCCTGGACGGACAGGGTCCGCATGCGCTGCAGGATGGAGTGCGTCTCGGTGAGCGCACCCTCAGCGGTCTGGACGACGGAGATGCCGTCCTGGGCGTTGCGCACGGCCTGGGTGGTGCCGCCGATCTGGGCGCGCAGGCCCTCGGAGATCGCCAGACCAGCCGCGTCGTCCGCAGCACGGTTGATGCGCAGGCCGCTCGACAGCTTCTCGAGCGACTTGCTCAGGTCGTTCTGCGTGGAGGACAGGTTGCGGTACGCGTTCAGCGCCGCGATGTTGGTGTTGACGGAGAGCGCCATGGTTCTCTTCTTCCTTGATCGGGGTACTCGTGGCCCATCCGTGGGCTCACCCATGAAGTTCGACCGGCCGGGGCCGGGGCTGAGGGGTTCGACCCGGTTCACCCGAAGGGGTCAACACGGGCCGGTGACCAGGCGCTGCGCGGGACGCCGGACGCCAGGAGGCGCCGGCCGCGTGCTGCGGCCGGCGCCTCCTGGCGTCGTGTGAACGAGCTCGGCGTGCGGTCTCAGACCGCGGCGGTGGTGATGCGGTCGGAGCCCTCGAACGGCGTCGGCACCGAGCGGGCCTCCTCCGCGCGGTGGCCGGCGGCCGTCATGGCGGCGCGCGAGGCGACCGCGGCGAAGTAGGTCCGGCGGCGGCGCTCGGCGACGCCGTCGGGCCGCTCGGCGACCGGGACCAGCTCGGGGTCGAGGCTGGCGTTCAGGCCGTCGCGCATGAGGGCGAGGCCCTCGGTGCGCAGCTGGCTGATCCGGGACTGGGTGACGCCCAGCTCGTCGGCCAGCTCCGCGACCGACCGGTCCTGCAGGAACAGGCCCTCGATGACGGTGCGCAGCCGGTCGGGCAGCGTGTCGACCGCGGCGCGCAGGTAGCGCAGCCGCTCGCCGATCAGGACGTTGTCCTCCGGGCCGGGCGCCTCGTCGCGGACGAGGTCCGCGACCGGGTGCACGGTGGCGTCCATCGACAGCACGCGGCGCTCCGCGTCCTGGCGGGCCTGGTCCACCGCGGCGAGGTCGGTGCCGAGCGCGCTCGCCAGCTCCACGCGGGTGGGGGTGCGGCCGAGCGTCGCGGTGAGGCGGTCGCTCGCGGCCGACAGCTCGCGGGCGCGGTGCCGGGCGCCGCGGGACGCCCAGTCCATCGAGCGCAGCTCGTCGATCAGCGCGCCGCGGATGCGCAGCGCGGCGTAGCGGGGGAAGGGGACGCCCGTCTCCGGGTCGTACGCGCGGGCGGCGAGCACCAGCGCGAGGTGGCCGGCGGACACGAGGTCCTCCCGGCTGACGGTGGCGGGGACCCGGGAGAGGACCTCGCTCACGTGGTACCCCACGAGCGGCATGTGCGCGACGACGAGGTCGTCGGCGGCGGGGGTGGCTGCAGAGCTGTTCACGGACCGGTTCTCGGCGGGGGTGAAACCCGCCTTGAGTTTTTCTCATGAAACTCATGGAGACCCCATCTATGCGACTTCCGCGACCATTTCGGACGTACCGGAAAGACAAAACGGACATCCGCCGACATAGCTCCGGGCGATCCTGAGCAGTTGTGATGCACGTCACATCCCGGAGATCGCTGTCCTGTCAGATACACGGACTGACCAGTCGGTTCAAGGCGGCACCCGCCGACGGCGGCGCGTGGGTGGCCACGAGGTGTCCGGTTTCGCTCAGGACCCCCCGCCCCGTCCCGATAGGAGAGGCATCACGCCGCGGCCGGCACCCCGCGCCGGGCGTCCCGACCGCACCACCGCCGCATCGAAGGGGGGCAGGCCCGATGGCCCTGAGCCAGCTGTCCGACGTCCTGTGGACCGAGCGCCGTCTGCTCGAGCTGCTGCTGTTCAAGCTCGAGGAGGAGCAGCTCGTGCTCACCAGCGGGCGCACGCGGTGGCTGGCGCACGCCACGCGGGAGGTCGAGACCGTCCTGGAGCAGATCCGGGACGCCGAGCTCGGCCGGTCCGCCGAGGCCGACGCCGTCGCCCTGGAGCTCGGCCTGGAGCCGGGCGCCACCCTGCGGACGCTCGCCGAGCACGCCCCGACCCCGTGGGACGACCTGCTGCAGGCGCACCGCGACGCCTTCGTGCAGCTCACCACCGAGATCGGCCAGCTGGCCGACGGCAACCGCGAGCTGCTCGCGATGTCGCACCGCGCCACGCAGGAGACGCTCATGTCGCTGCAGGAGTCGGTGCAGACCTACGACCCCCAGGGCCACACCACGGCCGAGGCCGACCGCAGCGCGCAGCTGCTCGACCGGTCCTTCTGACCCGGCCGCCTAGGCCACCCGACCCGAGACACCCGAGGAAGAGGATCCGTTGAGCACCTTCTCCGGACTGGGCACCGCCCTCAGCTCCCTGATCGCGCAGCGCCAGGCGCTGGAGGTGTCGGGGCAGAACATCGCGAACGCGAACACGGTCGGGTACACCCGGCAGCGCGCCGCGATGGCCTCCCTGCCGGCCGCCACCGTGCCGTCGATGTTCTCCACGAGCAACGGCGTCGGCATCGGCACCGCCGTGACCGGCATCGACCGGCTCGGCGACGTCTTCCTGGACGCCCGCCTGCGCAACGAGACCTCCGGCGCCTCCCGGCTCGCCGCGATCGCGACCGAGTACGACACCCTCGAGGCCACCATCGGCGAGCCGTCGAAGACCGGCTTCTCCGCCGACCTCACGAGCTTCTGGACCACCTGGTCCGACGTCGCGAACAGCCCCGGCTCCGCGTCCAACCGCGCGGTGCTCCTCGAGCGCGGCAAGGCCGTCGCCGACCGGCTGTCCACGCTGTACCAGGACGTCTCGACCCAGTGGGACCAGGCGCTGACCACCACCAAGGCGCTCGTCACGCAGGTCAACACGACCGCGGCCAACGTCGCCGACCTGAACACCCGGATCCTGTCCATCACGAACGCCGGCGGCTCCGCCAACGAGCTGATGGACCAGCGCGACCAGCTGATCACCTCGCTGTCCTCGCTCGTCGGCGCCACCACGCGCACGAACGAGGACGGCAGCGTCGACGTCATGGTCGCGGGCAACGCCCTCGTGTCCGGCGGCTCCGCCAACGCCCTGGCCGTCGGCGCCGGCAGCGCGGCCTCGTTCGGCGACGCCGTCTCCGGCGGCGCCGGGGTCAGCATCGTCTGGGCCCGGAACGGCAACGCCGCCGGCCTCGACGGCGGTCGCGTCGCCGGCCTGCTGACCGCGCTCGGCCCCGCCGAGGACGGCGGCGTCCTCGCCGCCGCCGGCGCGTCGCTCAACGCGATGGCGACGACCATCGCCGACTCCGTCAACGCGATCCACCGCACCGCGGCCACCGCGGACGGCACGACGGGCCAGGACTTCTTCACCATCGACGCCTCGCGCCCCGCCGCGCTCGGGCTGTCCGTCGCGATCACCGACCCGTCCGGCATCGCGGTCGCCGCGCCCGGGCAGGGCAGCCTGGACGGCAGCGTCGGCGAGAAGATCGCGGCGCTCGCCAAGGCCGCCGACGGCCCCGACTCCCAGTGGTCCGCGTTCGTCGTCGACCTGGGCGTGAAGTCCGCGTCCTCCGCGTCGCGCGCCACCGTCGCCGAGGCCGCCCGCGCCACCGCCGCCTCCGCGCAGCTCGCGCAGACCTCCGTCGACACCGACGAGGAGACGGTCAACATGCTCGCCTTCCAGCGGGCCTACGAGGGCGCGGCCCGCGTGCTCACGGCCGTGGACGAGATGCTCGACACGCTGATCAACCGGACGGGGGTGGTGGGCCGATGACCACGATCGGACGCGTCACGCAGATGACGGTGCGGAACACGACGCTGGGCAACCTGCAGGACAACCTGCACAAGATGTCGCAGCTGCAGACGCAGATGTCCTCGGGCGTGAAGATCAACCGCGCCTCCGACGACCCCTCCGGGACCGCCGACGTCCTGAAGATCCAGGGCGACCAGCGCCTGCTCGCGCAGTACGACCGCAACGCCGCCGACGGCGAGGCGTGGCTGGTGACCGTCGACAGCGCGCTCACCACCTCGCTGGCCAACCTGCGCAAGGTCCGGGACCTCACCGTCCAGGGCGGCAACGGCGCCCTCGGCAGCACCTCGCGCGAGGCGCTCGCCCAGGAGATCTCCGGCCTCAAGGACGCCCTGCTCGCCCAGGCGAACACGGAGTACCTGGGCCGCCCGGTGTTCGCGGGCACCGTCGCGGCCCCCGCGTTCGGGGCCGCGGACGACGCGGCGGGTGCGTACGACTTCAAGGGCGTCGACGGCGCCACCGTCACCCGCACCGTCGCCAGCGGCACCACGGTCCGCGTCGACTCCGACGGCGCCCGGGTGTTCGGCACCGGGGACGACTCGGTGTTCGCCCTGCTCGACGGGATCGTCGCCACCCTGCAGGCCGGCGGCGACCCGTCCGACCAGCTCGACGCGATCGACGACCGCCTGGACGCCATGACCACCGAGCTCTCCTCGGTGGGTGCCCGGCAGAACCAGGTCGACTCCGCGCAGTCGCTCATCGCGGAGAGCACCGTGACCGCCAAGACGCGCCTGGGCGCCATCCAGGACGTCGACCTCGCGCAGGTCATCCTCGACCTCCAGTCGCAGGAGGTCGCGTACAAGGGCGCCCTGGGCGCCGCCGCCAAGGTCCTCCAGCCGACTCTCTTGGACTTCCTCCGATGACCGCTGAGCTCGCCGACGCCCCGCGTCGCACCCACCTGCCCGAGCACCTGCACCTGCGCACGCCCATGCCGGGCCTCGCCGGGTACGAGGACTTCACGCTCACCCCGCTGGACGACGCCGGCGTGCTGTACGCGCTGCGCGCCGAGCCCGCGGGCGCCCGCCCGGTCCGGCTGTTCGTCGTCGACCCCGACGCGTTCTTCCCGGACTACGCCCCGGCGATCACCGGGGACGTCCTCGCCACGATCGGCGCCGACAGCGAGCACGCCGTGCGCCTCGTCGTCGTGCGCCCCGCCGACGGCGGCGAGCCGCCCACGGCGAACCTGCTGGCCCCGCTGGTCGTCGACCCCGCGACCGGCGCCGCCGTGCAGACCGTCCTCGCCGAGGACTGGCCGCTGCGGGCGCCGCTCGCGCCGGCCGCCTGACCCTCCCCGACCGACCCGACCTGGAGATCGCGATGACCTCGACCCTCGGCGCCGACGCCGGGTCCCCGCGCGCCGCGAGCGGCAGCCCGATCCCCATCGGCGGCGGCGAGACCACCGTGCTGCGGCAGCCCGTCGTGCACCACGACCGCTCCGTGTACGGCTACGCCGTGCGCGTCCTGGTCAGCGGGCCGACCGGCGCGTCCCTGCCCGACGAGAGCACGGAGGCGGCCGTCGAGACGGCCTACCGGCGCCTCGACCTGGCGGGCCTCGCCGGCGACAAGCCGGTGCTGCTGCGGGCGACCTCCGGGCTGCTGGCCGGCACCGCGGCCGTCTGGTACGACGCCGACCGGCTGATGCTCGAGATCACCCCGGCGCTCGCCCGGCGCCCCGACGTCGACGCGCTGCTCGCCGCCGCCACCGCCCGCGGCAGCCGGCTCGCGCTCGCCGACTACGACGGCTCCCTCGCCCAGGACCGGCTCCTGGACCGGGTGTCGATCGTCAAGGTCGACCTGCAGCGCGGCGCCGACCACTGCGCCGAGCTCGTCGCCCGCGCGCACGCCGCCGGCGCCACGGTGGTCGCGGAGCACACCGACACCACCGAGCGGCTCGAGACCGCCCAGTCCATCGGCGCCGACCTGCTCCAGGGCCCGATGTTCCACCGCGACCCCCCGGTCACCCGCCGGTCGTTCTCCGCCGGCGAGCTGCAGTGCCTCGAGCTGCTGCGGGTGCTCTCGGAGGAGCAGGTCGACCAGAAGACCGTCGTGCGCACCGTCGCCTCCGACCCCGAACTGTCCATGCGCGTGCTGCACCTGGTCAACTCCTCGGCGTTCGGGCTGCGGCGCGAGATCGACTCCGTGCTCCAGGCCGTCGTCCTGGTGGGCCCGCGGCAGCTGCACGCCCTCGCCATCGCGTCGCTCATCGACGCCAAGCCGGCGTCCGTCGGCACGCTGTGGTCGATCCTCACCCGGGCCATGACCTGCCACACGATCGCCGGGGACGACGCCGCCTACACCGTCGGGCTGCTGTCCGCGGTCGCCGCCCAGCAGGGCATCGACCTCACGGAGCTCGTCGCCCGCACCGGGGTGTCCGACGCGCTCGGCGCGGCGCTGCTGCGCCGCGAGGGCCGGCTGGGCCAGGTGCTGTCCGCCGTGCTCGCGCACGAGGAGAACGACACCGCGGCCGTCGCCGCCACCGGCCTGGAGCCGTGGGACGTCGCGCACGCGTACCTCGCCGCCGTCCCGAGCGCGCTCGCGACCGCGACGGCCCTGGCCTTCGGCGAGTAGCCCCCCGGTTCCGCCGCTCCGCCCCTCCGCCCCTCCCCCCCCTCCGCCGAGATTGCACTTCTTGCGGGGTTCAGGACGCCGAACCCCGCAACAGCTGCAATCTCGGCGCGAGCGGGACGCGGGCTCGGGGTGTGCGGGAGCGCATAGGGTGGTGGCCGTGCCGTCGTTCATCCACCTCGCCCTGCGCCCGGAGAGCCGCAAGCCCGCCCCGGAGCCGGTCCCGGTGAGCATGCGGCCCGTGTTCCTGGTGGGCATCGCCGCGTGGCTGGTGGCCCTGGTCGTGGCCGTCGTGCTGTGGCTGACCGACGCGGCCGGCCCGCACGGCGTCTGGGCGTGCGTCACCGGCGCCGCGCTGGGCGGGCTGGGCCTCGCCTGGACCCGCCGCCGCCCCGGCCGCTGACCCAGCCCCGCCGAGCGGGCGGTGGACGTCGCCTCCGCGGGCCGGATCGCGACGTCTACTGCGAGGTCGGCGAGGTCGCCCCGGCGCGGGCGGCCGCCGCACGGGCGCGGGTGCGGGCCGTCGCGTGCTCGGACCAGCGCGGGACGGTCGCCGCGAGGGCGCCCGCCGCCAGCAGGCCGGCCGCGCCCATCGTGACGATCCCCGCCGCGAGGCTGCCCGCGGCGGCGACCGCGGAGACGACCAGCGGTCCCGCGGCGGCCCCCGAGTCCTGGAACACCCGCCACACCCCGAGGAACTGCGCCCGGGCGTCCGGCGGCGCGACGTCGGCGCCCAGCGTCATGAGGATCCCGGACCCGATGCCGTTGCCGAACCCCATGACCATCGCCACGACCGCCAGGCCCCCGAGCGTCGACGTCAGCGGCAGCACCGCGATCGCCCCGCCGAGCACCAGCATCGACGGCACCGCGACCCACAGCCGCCCGCGCCGGTCCATGACCCTGCCCGCCGGGTAGAACAGGAGCATGTCGACGGCGCCCGAGATGCCGAACACCAGGCTCGTCGTGGCGGGGGCGAACCCGAGGTGCTCGGACCACAGCGGCAGCACGACCTGCCGGGTGGCCCGCACGGCGCCGACCAGCACGACCGCGAGCCCGAGCGTCGCGAGCAGCCGCCGGTGCCGGCGCACGAGCCCGGCGGTCGACACCCGCGGGCGGGCGCGCGCCGCGGGGTGCCGGTCGTCGACGTCGCGGGCCAGCCCGACGACCGCCGCGGCCGCGACCGTGGTGCCGACCGCGAGCCAGAACACCGCGCGCAGGTCCGCGACGTGCAGGACCGCCGCGCCGAGGAACGGCCCGAGGAACACGCCGATGCGCGACACCCCGCCCAGGGTGGACAGCGCCCGCGCCCGGTTCACCACCGGCACGACCTCGGTCAGGTAGGCCTGCCGGGCGAGGTGGAACACGGCCGACGCGGCCCCGGTCAGCAGGACACCGACCGCGAGCACCGGCAGCGTCGGGGCGAGCGCGCCGATGGTGAGCGCGACGCAGGCCACCAGCGCCGCGATCAGCATGGCCCGCCGGTCGCCGACCCGGGCGGCGAGGGCGCCCGCGGGCACGTCGCCCAGGATCTGACCCACGCCCACCAGCGCCACGACCAGCGCGGCCTGGTCGAGCCGGGCGCCCATCCCCGCGGCCACGAGGGCGACGACCGGGGTGACGGCGCCGAGGCCCGTCTCGTACAGCAGGGCGGGCAGGTAGGCCGAGGTGAGCAGGCTGCGGTTCATCGGCCGTCCATCATGCCCCCGTCGTCGGCGACCTGCTCCACGGCGAGCTCCGCGGCCCGCGCCGGCTCGACCAGGGCGAGCTCCACCGCGTGCCGCACCCGCCACGCGCCGCACGCCTGCGCCAGCCCGCGCGCGAGCCCCGCCAGGTGGGTGGCGTGCACGATCGCGTCCGGGCCGGAGCCGTCCACCCACCAGTCGACCGGGACGCCGTCCACCCGCAGCTGCTCGTGCTCGATCCAGGTGTCCGGCGCGCCGGGCAGCAGGACCCGCACCGCCTCCGGGGTCGCGGACAGGGTCCCGGCGTCGTCGCCGTCCCGCTCGTCGACGACGCCGTCCGCCAGGTCGCCGGCCACGGGGACGCCGAGCAGCTCGGCCAGGTCCTCCGGGTCGGCCGGGCCGGTCGCCGGCACCATCGCCGCGACGTCGGTGCGCTGCCACCACATCGGCGACGGCGCGACGGCGGCGTCCTCCGCGTGCACCAGGACGACCCGGTCGGGCGCCACGAGCGCGGGCAGCACGTCGAGGCCCGGCAGCGCGTCCCCGTCGGCGTCCGGGTCGGCGCCGGGAGCGGTGCCGGCGGCGGCGTCCGCGGCGGCGATGCCGGCCCAGGCGGACCACACCGCCGCGGCGAGCTCGACGTCGACCCGGCCGCCCACGGGCGCAGCGGCCCGCAGCAGCGCGTCCCAGGCGCCGGGCGGGACCGCGGCGAGGCTCGCGACGCCGCCCAGCGCCGCCTGGGCGACGGGGTCCAGCGCGGCGACCTCCGCGGGCGGGGGCGGCAGCAGCCGGGCGACGGCGGGCTCCGCCCCGGCGACCGCGAACGGCGCCGCCAGCGGCAGCCCCGACCGGTGCCGCAGCCACCACGCGGTGTAGCCGGGAGCCGGGCGGCCCGTGGGGCCGCGCACCTCGTCGAGCAGCGCGCGCCGCAGCGGCCCCGGCTCGGCGAGCCGGGCGAGCACGGCGGGCCAGGCGCCCGGGTCCGTGGCGTCGAGGTCGGCGACCGCCAGCACCTCGGGGAGCGCCTCCCCCTCCCCGACGACGGCGGCGACCTCGGCGACCCAGGCGTCCCAGCCGTCCAGGCCGTCGGTGACCAGGTCGGCGTCGTCGTCGGCGTACGGCAGGTCGTCCGGGCCGGCCACGACGTCCGTGAGCAGCAGCGGCACCAGGTCCGCGCGGACGCCCGCGGCGGCGAGGGCGTCCGCGCCCCACCGCTCGACGGCGTCCGCCGCGACCGGGGCGAGCACGCGCGGGTCGAGCAGCCGCTCGGCGCGCGAGCCGGGCAGCACGAGGCCGTGCGCGGGCGTCGGCTCGTCGTCCGCCGCGCGCAGGGTGAGCAGGCCGAGGACGGCCCGCCCGACGGGGACCGGCTCGCCCTCCGGCGCGACCGTGCCGTCCGCCACCGCGGCCCGCACGAGCGCGAGCACGGCGTCGCTGACCTGCTCGGCCACCGCGACGTCGTCCTCGTCGGCCTGGTCCAGCACGGCCTGCCGCACGCCCGGGTGCGCGAGCAGCGCCGCGGGGTCCGCGGGCGCCGCGCCGAGCCGCTCCAGCACCTCGTGCGCGGCGGCGGGGTGCACCAGCCGCACGCCCCACCGGCCGAGGACCGCCAGCGCGCCGGCCACCGGGCCCGCGGCGTCGAGCGCGCCGGCGACCGGCAGCAGCAGGCCGCGGGCGCCCCGGACCACCCGGCCGTCGGCCAGCGGGACGGGCAGCGCGGCGAGCGCCTCGCGCACGAGGGGGTCCCCCGCGGCCGGGGCGAGCGCGGCGTACAGCGCGCGCCACCGCGCGGGCGGGAGGCCGGAGGCGGCGGGCAGCTCCTCGACGTACTCGGCGACGTCGCGGACCTCGACGCCGAGGGCGCGGGCCGCGGCCAGGCGGCCCTCGGGCAGCACGACGAGGCCGGCGAACCACGGGGCCAGGGCGCGCGTCAGCCCGGCGGCGTGCGCGCCGGCGAGCGCGACGGCGCGGTGGGGCTCGACGAGGTCCGCGGGGTCCGGCGCGGCGCGGCCGTCGTCGTCCGGGGCGGGGCGGTGGTCCGCGTCGTCGGGCGCGGGGCGGTCGTCCCCGTCGGGGGCGGCGCGGTCGGCCTCGCCGTCGGGGCCGGGGTCGGGCTCGGCCGGCCCGGCGGCGCCCGCGGGCGGCAGCAGCGGGGTGCGGGACAGCGCCTCGACCAGCCGGCCGCGCAGCGCGGCGTCGAGCTCGCCCGCCGGCAGCCCCAGCGGGACGAGCCGCAGGGCGTCCTCGCCGTCGGCGGCGCACGCGGCGGCGAGCCGGGCGTACGCCTCGGCGGCGACGTCGAGCAGCGCGTCGGTCGCGAGGCCGCGGGCGGCGCGCCGCCGGGTGGGGTCGAGCGGGACGGTCGCGACGAGCAGCGCCGGCAGGTCGAGGGCGTCGTCGGTGGGCGTCGGCGCGTGCAGCACCCGCTCCCACGGCGGCTCGCCGGCCGCCACCCCGGTGAGCGCGGCGAGCAGGTCGGCGCCGCCCGCCAGGTCGCCCGCCCCCGCGCGGGACGGCAGCGCCCAAGTCACGCGCCAGCGGCGGCGGGACCGCTCCTCGACGGGGCGGTCCGCGACCAGCGCGGGATCGAGCTCGCCCTCGACGGTCAGGCGCCGCCACCGGCGGTCGACGTCGGCGACCCGGCGGCGGTGGCCGGCCAGGTCGTCCTCGACCACCACCTCCGTCAGCCCGGGCAGCGCCAGGAGCAGCGCGTCGCCGACCTCGGCGAGCATCGACCGCACGGCGTCCACCGCCGCGTCGTCGCGCAGCCCGAGCAGCACGGCGGTGTCGTACCCGCCCGGCGGGCGGCCGGCGTCCTCCCGGGGCAGCCGGAGCGCGGGCAGCGACCCCTCGCGGCGGGCGACCTCGTCGGCGAGCCGCGGCTCGTCGACCCCGGCGAGCGCGAGGTCGCGGCGGGTGTCGTCGAGCGAGAACCGCACCGCGCCGGACGTGGACAGCACCCGGACGTCGTCGGACACCGCCCGCACGGCCGCGAAGCCGACGCCGAACCGGCCGACCAGGCCCGGGCCCCCGGCCCCGGTGCCGTCGTGGCCGGGCCAGTCCCGGCTCGCCGAGGCGCGCATGGCCGCCATCGAGTGCACGCCGGCGGCGTCCAGCGGCGCGCCGGTGTTCGCCGCGACCAGGACCGCGCCACCCGGCGCTGCCGCGCCCTCTCCGGCGCCGCCCGGGCGGTCGCCGCCCGGGTCACCGGCCGCGTCGTCGCCCGCCTCGGCGGCGCCCGCCGTCGTCAGCCGCAGCAGCAGCCGCCCCGGCGTCCCCGCGCGCACGGCCGCGTCGGCGGCGTTCTGCGCGAGCTCGACCACCACCCGGTCGCGGTAGTAGCCGCGGGCGTGGTCCTCCTCGGTGTTCGCGTCCTCGCGCAGGCGCGCCGGGTCGGCGCGCCACGTCCCCAGCACCCGCTCGCGCAGCGCGCGCGTGCCGAAGACGTCGCCGGTCACGACCGGGGCTCGTCCTCCGCGGGCGGCGCGTCGTCGGTCGCCACGTCGTCCGCGGCCACCTCGACCTCGACGGTCACGGACTCGACCGTGGCCTCCACCGTCACGGCGGGGTCGGCCGCGCCGTCCCCGGGCGCCCGGGCGGCCGCGGCGTCCGGCGCCGGCGCGTCGACCGCCCCGGACCCGACGACCTCGGCGGTCGGGACCACGTCCAGCTCGCGCGCGACCGGGACCTCGGGCCACTCGGACGGCCGCGGCTCGACGTCGGTCTCGGAGTGCGCGCCGCAGCCGTGCTCCAGCGCGACGACCTTGCCGTCGTCCGGCGACCACGCGTTCACGCACACCCCGAACACCGTGCCCAGCGCGCCCTGCAGCGGCACCAGGAACCCGCAGGTCATGCACGGCTCGGCGGACGCGACGGCGCCGGCGGACGCGGGGCCCTGCTTGGAGCGGTACCAGCGCTCGGCGGCCTCGGCGATGCCCACGGGCGACAGCACCCGGTTGCGGGCCAGCGCGAGCTCGCCGATCGCGACGTCGTCGATCTCCGGGTCCCCGGTCGGGGTGAACCCGGGCTCCAGGCGCGGGTCGTCCGCGCGGAACGGCAGCACGTCGCCGGGGCCGAGGTCGCCCGGGCGCAGCCGCTCGTCCCACGGCACCCAGGCGGGCGCGAGGACGGCGTCGTCGCCGGGCAGCAGCACGGCCTCGCAGACCGTCGCCCTCCGGGCGCGGGGCACCCGGGACAGCGTCACGGTCCACACCCAGCCGCGGTAGCCCTTGGCGGTGCAGGCGAACCGGTGCGAGACGAGCCGGTCGGCGTCCACGGTGTAGCCGAGGTGCTCGCCGACGTCCTGCGGGTGCTCGGCGAGCTCGAGCGCGGCCTCGCGGGCGAGGTCGACGGCGCCGCCGAGCACGGCGTCCTGGGTCGCGGTCGCCATGCTCAGGCCTCGAGGTCGTCGGCGACGGCGCGCAGCAGGGTGGCGACCTGCTCGGCGCGGGACTTCTCCGGGCGGCGGCCGCGGCGCAGGTCGTTGCCGACCCGGTCGAGCACCTTGATCAGGTCCTCGACGATGACGGCCATGTCGTCGGCGGGCTTGCGCTGCACGGCGGCGACCGAGGGCACCGGGTCGAGCAGCTTGACCGCGAGCGCCTGCGGGCCGCGGCGGCCGTCGGCCACGCCGAAGTCCACCCGGGTGCCGGGCTTGGGCGTGCCGATCCCCGCGGGCAGCGCGGACGCGTGCAGGAACACCTCGGTGCCGTCGTCGGCGGCGATGAAGCCGAAGCCGCGATCGGTGTCGAACCACTTGACCTTGCCGGTGGGCACTGCGATCCCCTGTGCTCGTCGGAACTCGCGCGGCGTCGCGCCGCACGTCACCAGGCTACCGGTCGCACCGCCCGCGCAGCGCGCCACTCCGCCCCGGCGGACCCCCGTGGACCCCGCGCGCGGCCGGCTCAGCCGAACGCCACGTCCTCGACCCCGCCCGGGACCGCCTGCAGGCGCGGGACGGGCTGGTAGACCGTCGCGAGCAGGGCCCGCGCCTCGCGGAGCGCGGTCAGGTAGACCAGCGAGACGTGCAGCGCGGAGTACGGCGACCGGATCGACGGCACGGCCTCCTCCGCGATGGCGTCCAGGTAGGCGTCGAGCACGTCGCACGCGGCGACCACCCGGGCGCTCGGCTGGGACCGGTGCAGCTCGGGGTCGAGCTCGGACACCGGCACGTCCAGCAGCTCGGACACGATGCGGACCAGCGCCTCGGTGGACGCCTCCAGCGGGTCCTGCGGCGCGAGGATCTCGGCGGCGCGGGTGCGGGCGAGCGCCATGAGCGGGATCTCGTCGTCGTGGTGGCCGGCGGTCGCGAGCACCTCCAGCACGAGCATCGCGCGGAACCGCTCCCGCCCGAGCAGCACGAGGGCCTGGTGCAGGTTGCGCACGGTGCGCCCGGCACCGGACACCGAGTTCACGACCCGGAACACCTTGAGCGCGATCGCCGGGTCGGCGGCGGTGAGCCGGGCCAGGCGGCGGTAGGACACCTGCGGGTCGCCGAGCTGGACGAGCAGCCGGCCGGCGACCATCGCGTGGTGCGCCAGCGCCGGCCGGGTCAGCACGGTCGGGCGGCGGAAGTGGTAGCCCTGGAACAGGTCGAAGCCCGCGTCCTGGGCGGCGAGGAAGTCGGCCTCGTCCTCGACGTGCTCCGCCACCAGCGCGGCGTGCGGGGCGACCGCGCGCAGCTCGTCGGCGAACTCGGCGAGCCGGTCGCCGACGTCGGACATGTCGACCTTGACGTAGTCGCACAGCGGGAGCAGGTCCCAGCGCTGGTCGCCCGGGACGAAGTCGTCCAGCGCGATCCCGAACCCGAGCCGGCGCAGGCGCTCGACGCCCGCGACCACCTCCTCGTCGGCGGGGACGTTCTCGAGGACCTCCAGCACGACGCGGTGCGGGTCGAGCGCGACCGGCAGCTCGTCGACGATGAACGACCGGGGCACGTTGACGAACAGGTCGCCGTTCCCGGCCAGGTCCTCGACGCCGAACTCGGTCAGCGTCGCGACGATGACGGTCGCGGTGGCGCGGTTGTCGTCGACCCCGGGGCGGACGCCGGACTCGAGGGCGTCCGGGCTGGCCCGGAACAGCAGCTCGTGCCCGATGGGCCGGCTCAGCACGTCGTAGATGCCCTGGCGCGCCACGCACACCTCGCGCGTGGCCGGGGGCAGGTGCCCCGCGGTGATCGACATGCGTGTCCCTTCCGCTCCGAGCGCGCGGACCGCCCCTCGACGGGCGCGTCGACACCTGTCATCGGCACAGGTGAGGCGGACCTGAGCGCTCGCGCGGGTGGAGCCGCAGATCAGGCGCCGCGCGTCCCCCGGTCGGGCGCCCCGGGTCGGCCGGACGGCGCCGCCGTCACCCCTCCGCGAGCCGGTCGAGCGCGAGCGCCGCCAGCACCGCGGGCCCGACCGCGAGCGCCCCGTCCTCGAAGCGCGCGTGCGCGGAGTGGTTGTACGCCGCGGTCCGCGGGTCGGCGTCCGCGAGCGTGGCGCCGAGACCGAGGTAGGTGCCCGGGACCTGCTGGAGCACGTAGGAGAAGTCCTCGGAGCCCGCGAGCGGCTGGGCCGCGTCGACGTACGCGCGCTCGCCGAACAGCCCGGTGGCCAGCCGCGCCAGGCGGTCGACCTCCTCGGGCCGGTTCGACGTGACCGGGTAGCCGCGCCGGTAGTCGACGGTGACGGTGAGACCGTGGGCGGCGGCGACGCCCTCGCACACCCGCGCGAGCCGCTCGGGCACGAGGCCGTGCACCGCCTCGGAGAACGTGCGGACGGTCGCCTCGATGCGGGCGTCCGCAGGGATCACGTTGTCGGTGGTGCCCGCCTCGATCCGCCCGACGGTCACCACGACCGGGTCGAAGACGTCGAACTGCCGGGTCACCATCGCCTGGAGCGCGAGCACGATCTCGGCGGCGACCGGCACCGGGTCCAGCGCGAGGTGCGGCATCGAGCCGTGCCCGCCGCGCCCGTGCACCGTGACGTGCACCGTGTCCGCCGCGGCCAGCAGGGTGCCGGGGCGGCTGGTGATCGCCCCCGTGGGCAGGATCGCAGACAGCACGTGCAGGCCGTACGCCGCGACGACCCGCTCCCCCGCGGCGTCCAGCACGCCCTCCTCGATCATCAGGCGCGCTCCGTGGTCGCCCTCCTCGCCGGGCTGGAACATCAGCACGACCGATCCGGCGATCTCCTCGCGGCGGGCGGCCAGCAGCCGTGCCGCGGCGACCAGGCCGGCGACGTGCAGGTCGTGGCCGCAGGCGTGCATCGCCCCGGGCGCCTCGCTCGCGAACGGCTCACCGGTCTCCTCGGTCACGGGCAGCGCGTCCATGTCGGCCCGCAGCAGCACCGCGGGGCCGGGACGCGCGCCGCGGAGCACGGCGACGACCGACGACAGCCCGGTGCCGGTGCGCACCTCCAGCCCGAGCGGCTCCAGCGCCTCGAGGACCAGCGCCTGGGTGCGCGGCAGGTCGAGCCCGATCTCCGGGGTGCGGTGCAGCGCGTGCCGGAGCGCGGCGGTGTCGGGCAGCAGCGCCCGGGCGTCGGCGCGCAGGGCGTCCAGGGCGGGGTGGTCGAGCGGCATGTCAGACCTCCGTGGTGTGCGGTGCGGCGACGGGACCGGCGGGGCCGGGCGCCGGGGACGGGTCGGCCCGGGTCCCCGCGAGCGTCTCGACGGGGTAGAGCAGCCGCTCGCTCACGAGCCAGGAGCCGACGGCGGACACCGTCAGCCCCGCCGCCGCCCACACCGGGACCAGGCGCAGCGCGTCGCGGGAGATCAGCCACTCGGCCACGAACAGGAACGTACCGCCGAACAGCGCGATGGCGGCGCCCGCGGGGACGCCCAGCGCGACGGCCCGGATCGGCACCGGGAACAGCCGCGCGCCGGCGACGGGCGTGACGCCGAGCTGCAGGCCGACGCAGATCGTGAGCAGCGGCGCGGCCACCAGGTACGGCACGGCGCCCGCCGCCAGCCCGAGCATGAGCGGCACGACCAGGACGGCCGCGGCGGTGAACCCGGTGCGGATCAGCGCCAGCGGCCCGAACCGGTCGGCGAGGAACCCGGAGGCGATCATCGCGACCAGCAGGCAGATCAGGGCCACGGTGTGCTGGGACGCGGCCTGGGTCTCGGTGTGCCGCCCGGTGTGCCCGGCGAACTCCGGCAGGTACACCGACCCGAAGTAGACGCCCATGGTCGAGCCGATCGTGAGCATGAACGCCAGCGCCATCCGGCCCGCGTGCCGGCGCAGCAGCGGACCCGCCGGCTCGACCCCGGCGTCCCGCGCCCGCTCGAACACCTCCGACTCCGGCACCCCGCGCCGGATCCACAGCGCCAGCAGGCCGCACAGCGCCGCGATCACGAACGCGATCCGCCAGCCACCGTCGCGCAGCCCGTCCGGGCCGAGGACGCCGAGCAGCACCGCGAGCACCACCGTGCCGCCGAGCGTGCCGAGCGCGTCGCCGGAGTAGGCGAACGCGCCGTACCGGTGCCGGCGCTCGGGCGGGGCGACCTCGACGACGTAGGTCGCCGCGGTGGCGACCTCGCCGCCCATCGCGATGCCCTGCAGCATCCGGGCGAGCACCACCACGACGGCGGCCCACCAGCCGGCGACGGCGTAGGTCGGCGCGGCCGCGATGACCGCGGCGCCGAGCGCGATGAGCGACACCGACGCCAGCAGGCCGGTGCGCCGGCCCCGCGTGTCGGTGATCCGGCCCATCACGTACGACCCCAGCGGCCGGACCACGAAGCCGACCGCGAACACCACGTAGGCGCCCAGGACCCGCGTCACCGGGTCGTCGCCCGGGAACACCTGCCCCGCGAAGTACGGCGCGAGCAGGGCGTACATCGTCCAGTCCAGCGACTCGACGAAGATCCCCGCGGTGCTCGCCACCACGACCCGTGCCCGGCGCACCCGTGCCATCGCTGCCTCCCCGTGGCTCGCCCCGGCGGACCCGGCCCCGCGCCGGACCCGCCGGAACGTATCGTGGTGCGGATGGCCACGTTCAGCGAGCACCTGCGCGGCAGGTCGGACGACGAGCTGGTGCGCCTGCTGCTGCGGCGCCCCGACCTGGCGCACCCGTCGCCCGCCACGCTCGCCTCCCTCGCCGCCCGCGCCACGAGCCGGCCGAGCCTCGAGCGCGGGCTCGCGGGCGTCGACGCGGCGGTGCTGCAGGCGGTCGAGGCCGTCGTCGCGCTGCTGGCGGGGTCGACCGACCCGGCGACCGGGGTCCGCGCCCGCGACGTGGTGGCGGCGGTCGGTGCCGGGCGCGCGGACGCCCCCGCGGTCCGGGCCGCGCTGGCGACCGCCACCGACCTGGCCCTGGTGCACCCCGCCGGCGGCCGCGCGTCCGACCCGGTGCTGCGGCCCGCGCCGGGCGTGGCGGAGCTGCTCGGCCCGGCGACCGCCGGCCTCGCCGCCCCCGCGCCGCACGACCCCGACCCCGCCGCGGTGCCGGCCCTGCTCGCCGACGCCCCCGCCGCGGGGCGCGCGGTGCTGGACGCGCTCACCTGGGGGCCGCCGGTGGGCGTGCGCCCGGCGTCCGGGCCGGCGGCGGAGGCCGTGACCGAGCTGGTCCGCGCCGGCCTGCTGGTCCGGGCCGACGAGCGGCACGTCGTCCTCCCCCGCACGGTCGCCCTCGCGCTGCGCGACGGCCGCACGCACCGCGCCCCGGCGGCGCCGCCCGCGCCGGAGGACCTGCCGCGCCGGGACGCGGCGCTGGTCGAGGCCGAGCACGCGAGCGCCGCCGAGCGCGCCGTCCGGCTGGTCGCGGGGTTGCTGCGGCTGTGGGGCCAGGCCCCGCCGCCGGTGCTCCGCGCCGGCGGGCTCGGCGTCCGCGACCTGCGGCGCACCGCGAGCGCCCTCGAGGTCACCGAGCAGGAGGCGGCGTTCGTCGTCGAGCTGGCGGGCGTGGGCGCGCTGGTCCGGGACGACGGCGAGGAGTCGCCGCACCACGTCCCGACGACCCTCGCCGACGAGTGGCTCGCGCTGGACCTCGCCGACCGGTGGGCGCGGCTCGCGTCCTGGTGGGCCGCCACGCCGCGGTGGCCCGCGCTCGTGGGCACCCGCGACGAGCGCGGCGGGGTCCGCCCGGCGCTCGGCCCGGAGCTCGGCCGGCCGTGGGCGCCCCGGCTGCGGCACGCGGTGCTCGGGCTGCTGGCCGACGCCGGGCCGGGCGCCGCGCCCGACGCCGCCGCCGTCCGCGCGGGCCTGGCCTGGCGCACGCCCCGGTCGGTGCCCCCGCTCGAGGCGATCACCGCGGTGCTGCGCGAGGCGGGCTGGCTCGGGGCCCTCGGAGCGGGCGCCCTGCCGGTCGCCGGCCGCGCGCTGCTGGACCCCGACGCCGACCCCCGTCCCGCGCTGGCCGCCGGCCTCGGCGCCGCGCTGCCGCCCGCCGTCGACGACCTGCTGCTCCAGGCCGACCTCACGGGCATCGTCCCCGGCCGGCCGAGCCAGGAGCTCGAGGCGCTGCTCGACGCGTCCGCGCGGGTCGAGTCCCGCGGTGGCGCCGTCACCGTGCGGTTCACGCCCGAGTCGGTGCGGGACGCGCTGGACGCCGGGTCCACCGCGGACGACCTGCTCGCCGACCTCGCGGCGCACGCCCGGGGTGGGGTGCCGCAGCCGCTGGAGTACCTGGTCCGGGACGCCGCGCGCCGGCACGGGCGGCTGCGCACCGGCGCGGCGTCGTCGTACGTCCGCACCGAGGACCCCGCGCTGCTCGCCGGGCTCGCCGAGGACCCCCGGCACGCCGACCTCGGGCTGGTCCGGCTCGCGCCGACCGTGCTCGCCGCGCAGGCGCCGCTGCACGAGCTGCTCGCCGCGCTGCGGGCGCACGGGCTGGCGCCGGTCGCCGAGACGCCGGACGGGCAGGTGCTGCACGCCGCGCCCACCGTGCGCCGGGTCGGGGGGGGGGGGGGGGGGGGGG
>NZ_JBYTEP010000050.1:0-30410 GCF_058792015.1 Cellulomonas sp. EB106-03-03-XG116 | reverse complement strand
CCCCCCCCCCAGATCAGGCGCCATGTCTTGTGGGCTCGGAGAGGTGGAGAAGAGCCAGGCCCGCGCCCGCCCCCGCGCCGCACCCGCCGCGCCCGAGCGCGCCGAGGGGGTAAGCGACACGTCGAGTGCCTATCCAGCGGATGGACACTCGACGTGTCGGGTAGGCACTCGACGGGCCGGGGCGCCGGCGCCAGGCGCGGGCCGGTGCGAGCGGGGCGCCGGCGCCGGGTGCGGGCGGTGGGCGCGCGGGCGGGTGAACCGTGCCCGCCGCGGGGCCGTGGGGGCCCTCGCGTCGGTGCTGGTCAGGAGGATCCGTGCAGGTCAGCACCACCCCCTGCGGGTACCCCGGAGGGGGCCGTTCGGGGGTGTTCGTGCACGTCAGAGGGGCTGCGCTCGCCCATATGGGTGTGAAAGGGGTGAAAACGGACACATCGGGCGGACTGGGACAAACACGCTGATATAGCCTCAAGTCACACCAAAGCCGCCCGGGGGGATCCGACATGAGTCTGCTCGACGATCACGACGTCTCGCGCTCCGCGCAGCGCGACGTCGCGGCACCGGGCACGGCGGCACCGAGCGGCACGACGGCCCCCGCGGGCGCCGTCGAGCGCCCCGCGGAGCAGCCCGCCACGGGGGAGTCCGCCGCCGAGCGCACCCCGGCCGAGCACGCCGCCGCCGAGCGCCGCCGCGACACCCGCGGCCCGCGGCTGTCCTGGGCCTCCGACCGCCCGTTCCACGAGCCGCTGGGCCACGCCGCGCCCTCGGGCTGGCGGGGCTCGCACGCCGCCTACCAGGTCGAGACCCTGGCCCGGGACGTCGTCCTGGCCACCTGCGTGCCGACGCTGCTGCTGTTCCTCATGCACGGCGTGACGCTGCTGCAGCTGTCCTGGGGCCTGATGATCGGCCTGCTGTACATCGCGTTCGTCGCGGTGGAGCGCGGCTACGACCGCCAGGTGATCGGCGACGGACACCAGGAGTTCGAGGCCGTCATCCGCGGCGGCGTGCTGACCGCGGCGGCGCTGGCCGTGTTCGCGGTCGGCGCCGACGTCGACGTGCCCCGCACGATCGTGTTCCTCGCGCTGCCGCTGGTCGCGGTGCTGCTGCTCGGCGCCCGCCACCTGGCGCGCCGGTCGCTGCACAAGCGCCGCGCCCAGGGCGAGTCGATGCGCCGCACCCTGGTGGTCGGCGACGCCTCCTCGATCACGCACGTGGTCGACGACCTGTGCGGGCTGCCGCAGTACGGCTACAACATCGCCGGCGTGTGCGTGCCCTCGTTCGACGGCCCGCTGCCCGCGCTGGGCGTCCCGGTGCTGGGCACGGTGTCGGACGTCGTGCAGGTCGCCGTGGACGGCGAGTTCGACGTCGTGATCGTCACCGGCTCCGAGCTGTCGGGCCAGGCGCTCCGCCGGCTGTCCTGGGCGCTGCAGCGGACCGACACCGAGCTGGTCGTCGCCCCGGGCATCGTGGAGGTGTTCGGCCCGCGCGTGACGCTGGAGCCGACCGCCGGCCTGTCGCTGATCCACGTGAACGCCGCCGAGTCGCGCCGGTCCCGGATCCTCGCGAAGCGCGCGTTCGACACGGCGTTCGCGCTCGGCGCGCTGCTCGTGCTGTCGCCGGTGCTGGCCGCCACGGCCCTCGCGGTGAAGCTCACCAGCCCCGGTCCGGTGCTGTTCAAGCAGACCCGGGTCGGCAAGGAGGGCCGCGAGTTCTCCATGCTGAAGTTCCGGAGCATGGTGGTCGACGCCGAGGAGCGGCTGGCCGCGCTGCGCGCCGCGAACGAGGCCGACGGCCCGCTGTTCAAGATGGACCGCGACCCGCGGATCACCCGCATCGGCCACTTCCTGCGCAAGCACTCGCTCGACGAGCTCCCGCAGCTGATCAACGTGGTCAAGGGCGAGATGGCGCTCGTCGGCCCCCGCCCGCCGCTGCCCTACGAGGTGGCCCAGTACCGGGAGTCCGCCCGCCGCCGCCTGCTGGTCAAGCCCGGCCTCACGGGTCTGTGGCAGATCAGCGGCCGCGCCGACCTGGCGTGGGAGGAGGCGGTCAAGCTGGACCTCCGGTACGTGGAGAACTGGTCGATCGCCTTCGACCTGATGATCCTGTGGCGCACCGTGCACGTCGTCGTGAGCGGTCATGGCGGTCGCTGACGGGGTCGCGCTGGCGCACGACTACGCCACGCAGCGCGGCGGCGCGGAGCGCGTCGCCCTGGTGATGGCCGACGCGTTCCCCGGCGCCCCCCTCTACACGACGCTGTACGACCCGGCCGCGACCTTCCCGGAGTTCGCGCCGCTGGACGTGCGGACCAGCCCGATCGACCGGTTCGGCGTGCTGCGCCGGCACCACCGGCTGGCGCTGCCGCTCCTCGCCCCGGCCGTGGGCGCCACGCCGATCGAGGCGGACGTGCTGCTGGCCTCGTCGACCGGCTGGGCGCACGGCTTCCCGACGACCGGCCGCAAGGTGGTCTACTGCCACGCCCCGGCGCGCTGGCTCTACCAGTCGGACCGGTACCTCGGCCCGTCGCGGCAGGGCGGCTCGGGCCACGCCCCCGGCGGGACCCAGCGCCGGCTCGCGGCGGCGGCCCTCGGGCTGCTCGCCCCGGCGCTGCGGTCGTGGGACCGGCGCGCCGCGGCGACCGCCGACCGCTACCTGGCGAACTCGACCGTCACCGCCCGCGCGATCCGCGAGGTCTACGGCATCGAGGCGGAGATCGTGCCGCCGCCGCCGGCCATGCTGCCGGGCGGCGCCGAGACCCCGGTCGAGGGCGTCGAGCCCGGGTTCCTGCTGTGCGTGGCGCGGCTGCTGCCGTACAAGAACGTGGACGTCGTGGTCGAGGCCGTGCGGCGCACCCCCGGTGCCCGGCTGGTCGTGGTCGGCGACGGTCCCGAGCGCGCGGCGCTCGAGCACCGCGTGCGCGACCTGCCGCGCGTCGTGCTGGCCGGCCGGGTCGACGACGCGCGTCTGCGCTGGCTCTACCGGAACAGCGCCGCCCTGGTCGCCGCCTCGTACGAGGACTACGGCCTGTCCCCGCTGGAGGCCGCCGCCTTCGGCCGCCCGTCCGTCGTGCTGCGCGACGGCGGGTACCTCGACACCGTCCGCGACGGCGTCACCGGGGAGTTCTTCGACGCCCCCGACCCCGACCTGGTGGCCGAGGCCGCCGGTCGCGCGCTGGCCCGCACCTGGGACCCCTCGGTGCTGACCGCGCACGCCGACGACTTCGCCGCGGAGCGGTTCGTCGAGCGGCTGCACCGCGTCGTGCGCGAGGAGCGCGCGGCCGGGCGGTCCGCCGGACCCGAGCGGCCCGACCCCGCAGACCCTGTGCTGACCGAGAGGCGATCCCGATGACCCTGCAGGACATGTTCCGGACCATCTGGTTCGGCAAGTGGCTGGTGCTGGTGTCCGTGCTCGCCGCGCTCGGCGGCGCGTACCTCTACGTGTCCCGCCAGGAGCCGCAGTACGCCAGCACGGCGACGGTGCAGATCGTCGACACGGAGACGCTCGCGGCCGCCGGCGTGCGGCTGGAGAGCGACCCGAGCCTGGTGACGAGCGACGCCGTGACGGCCGCCGCGGCGGAGGACCTCGGCGACGCCGACCTCGCGGACGGCCTGGCCGCGTCCTCGTCGGCGGAGTACGCCACGGACAACCCGAGCAACGTGATCATCACCGAGACCGGCCCCGACGCGGACGCGACGGTGGACCGGGCCAACGCGATCGCCACGGCGTACGTCGCGGCGCTGCAGGCGCAGTTCGACGACGACCTCGCGTCGATGCAGGAGCGGCTGAGCACGCTCGCCACCAGCATCGACCAGCAGCAGAAGGCCATCACGGAGGCCCGGCGCGCGGCGGCCGCGGCGACGGCGACGACGAACCCCAACGCCCAGGTGGACCCGGTCGACGGCCTGCTCGAGGCGCAGTACTCCACCACGATGGACCAGTACCAGACGCTGTCCGGCCAGCTCACCCAGGCCCAGCTGCTGGCCTCGCCGGCGACCATCCTGCAGAACGCGGTCGGCAGCAGCCTGGTGAGCATCCCGGGCAGCCTGGTGTACCTGATCGCCGGCCTGGCCGGTCTGCTCGTCGGCATCGGCCTCGCGGTGGTCCGCCGCGGTCTCGACACCAAGGTCCGCACCTCCGGCCAGGCCCGGCGGTCGGCCGGCGCCCCGGTGCTGGCGCGGCTCTCCGGCACGGGCGTCGCCCTGAAGTCGGTCGAGGCCGAGGGCACCCTGCCCGTCGCCCGCCGCGAGGCGACGGCGTACACCCGGTCGATCCGCGAGCTCCGCACGGCGCTCCAGGCGGCGGTCGAGAACGACTCCGGCAGCGCCGTGATCGTCGTGACCGCGGCCGACGTCGAGACCCCGCGGTCGTTCCTGGCCGCGAACCTGGCGGCGTCCTGGGCGCTGTCGGGCCGGAGCGTGGTCGTGCTGTCCGGCGACCTGCGCCAGCCGCGGCTCAACGCGCTGCTGCCCGCCGACGCCGACGCGCCGGTGCGCACCGGGCGGGCCGGCGGCCGCGCCCGCACCGCCGCGCTGCCGACGGCGATCCCGCACCTGTCGGTGCACCCCGCGCTGCAGACGGAGCTGGACCCGGCCGACTTCCTGGCCTCGTCCGACGTCCGGGCGCTCGTGGAGCAGCTCCGGGCCACCGCCGACGTCGTCATCATCGACGCCCCGCCGATGCTGGTCGCGGCCGACGCGACGATCCTCGGCTCGTACGCCGACGGCGTGCTGCTCGCGGTGACGCTGGGGCACACCCACGTCGGCGCGGTCGAGGAGTCCGCCGAGCGGCTGCGCGCCGCGAACGCCGCGCTGCTCGGCCTGTCGGTCGACGGCACGACCGAGCGCAGCGAGGCGACCTACGAGGCGACCTACGCGTTCGCCGGCGCCGAGGAGCCCGCGGAGGCGGACGCCGAGGCCGCCGGGGGCGAGCACACCGCGGACGGGTCCGCGGCCCCCGCGGCGCCGACCGCGGACACGCCCGCCGACCCCGAGCGCTCGGCGGACGCCGAGCCCGCGGCCGACGCCGAGCCCGCGGCCGACGCCGAGCCCGCGGCCGACGCCGAGCGCCCGGCCAAGGCCGACGCCGGGCACGCGGCGCCCGCCGACTCCGCCGACGCGCCCGACGAGGCGCCCGCCGACGCCGACGCCGACCGCCCCGCCGAGGACCGCGCCCCGGTCGCCGCCGAGTCGAAGTGACCGCGGCCCCCGCACCGGACGCCGTCCCGCGCCCGGTGCGGGTGGTCGTCCTCGACCACACCGCCCAGCTCGGCGGTGCGGAGCTCGCCCTGCTCCGCACGGTCCGCGCGCTCGACCCGGCCGCGGTCGAGGTGACCGTCGTGCTGTTCGCCGACGGACCGCTGGCCGGCCGGCTGCGGGACGCCGGGGTCGCGGTCCGGGTCCTGCCCCTGGACCCCCGGATCGCGCAGACGGACCGCGCCGCCGCCGGCCGGTCCGCCCTCGGCGCGGCCCGCTCCGCGGCGACGACCCTGCCGTTCGTGGCGCGGCTCGCCCGGCTGCTGCGGGACCTCCAGCCCGACGTCGTGCACACCACGTCCCTCAAGGCCGACGTCCTCGGCCTGCCCGCCGCCCGGCTCGCCCGGCGCCCGCTCGTCTGGCACGTGCACGACCGGATCGCCGAGGACTACCTGCCGGCGCCGGTCGCCCGGGTGCTCCGCGTACTGGCCCGCCGCGGCCCGCGGCACGTCGTCGTGAACTCCCGCGCCACCGCGCGCACGCTGCTGCCGCTGCCGCGCGGCTGGACGCTCGCGTACCCCGGCCTCGCGCCGGAGCAGGTCGCCACCGACCCGGCCGCCCGCCCGGCGCCCGCCACCCCGGTGATCGGGCTGGTGGGCCGGGTCAGCCCGACGAAGGGGCAGCGCGAGTTCGTGGCCGCCGCGGCGCTGCTCGCCGAGCGGTTCCCCGACGCCCGGTTCCGGGTGGTCGGCGCCGCGCTGTTCGAGGAGCAGGCGTACGAGGCCGAGCTCCGCGCGCAGGTCGCCGCCCTCGGCCTCGCCGACCGCGTCGAGCTGACCGGCTGGGTCGCGGACCCGGTCGGGGAGATCGACCGGCTGTCCGTCCTGGTGCACGCCTCGCCGGTGCCCGAGCCGTTCGGCCAGGTGGTCGTCGAAGGCATGGCCCGCGGCGTCCCGGTCATCGCGACCGCGGGCGGCGGCGTGGACGAGATCGCCGTGGCGGACGACGGCACCCCGCGCTGCCTCGTGGTGCCGCCGCGGGACGTGCCGGCGCTGGCCGAGGCGGTGGCACGGGTGCTGGACCGCCCGGAGGAGGCCGCCGCGCGCGCGGACCGCGCCTGGAAGGACGTGCAGGCGGACTACGCGGTCGCCCGCACCGCCGAGCGGCTCACCGCGGTGTGGCGGCGGGCGACTCCCGCACGCGGTTGAGCACCGCCTGCATCTCGCGCACCCGGTCCGACCACCGCGGCACGTCCGCCGGGGCCGGGCCGATCCCGTCCGGGCGGCCCTCCGCGAGCACCCGCACGACGGCGTCGGCGAGGTTCTGCGGCGAGGCCGTGGTGACGCGGTCGGCGGGCTGGTCCCGGAACCCGGCGACCGGGGTCGCGACGACGGGGCGGCCGACGGCCAGGTACTCGTAGAGCTTGATCGGGTCCAGCGAGTCGGTGAACCCGTCGACCACGTGCGGCACCAGCAGGACGCCGGCGTGCTGCAGGTAGCCGGGCACCAGCGCCGCGGGGCGCGGGCCCAGCACGAGGGCGCCGGCGGCGTCCAGCCGGGTCAGGTCCAGCGGGTCGAGCAGGGCGGGGCCGACGAGGACGAGGCGCGCGCCGGTGGCCCGCAGGTGGGTGGCGACCCGCAGGCACGCCTCCACGTCCAGGCGGTCCGGGTGCATCGTGCCGACGTACACGGCGTACGGCTCGTCCGGCAGGTCCGCGGGGCGGGGCTGCGGCGTGCGGTAGGCGTCGACGTCGACGGCGTTCGTGAGCAGCGTGACCGGGCGGTCGGCGCCTTTCGCCCGCGCGAGCGCGGGGGAGCACACGACGACCTCGGCGCACCGCTCGACGAGCAGCGCCTCCGCCGCGCGGGTCCGCTCGAGCTCGGCGGGCTCGCGCACGGCGCGCAGCCAGTCGTCGGTGACGTCGTAGAGCGACCGCCAGCAGGTGGCGCGGAGCACCGCGGCGCCGTCGGGGTCGTTCACCCAGAGGACGGGGTCGGCCATGCCGAGCCGGCGGGCCACCCGGGCGACCGCGCGGGCGCGGCGGTCGTCGCCGGCCGGGTCGAGCCGTCGCGGCAGCCACTTGGTCGGCCGGTACGCCCAGGCGCGGCCCGCGGGCGCGCCGTCGTCGGGCCCCAGCGCGCGCAGCCGCCGGCCGAGCGTCGGGGACGCGCCGCGCCGCAGGTCGTGCAGGTGGTCGACGGGGGGCTCGACGAACAGCACCCGCAGGCCGGGGTCGGCCGCGAGCAGCCCCGCGACCAGGTGCTGGTTGCGGCGCCACACCTCGTCCCACGGCTCGAGGGAGAGCACGACGAGGTCGCGCCGGTCGCCGCCGGGCGCGGCACCGCCCGCGCGGGCGCCCGGGTCGGCGGCCGCGCCGTGCCCCACCACCGCCGCGTCCCGGGTCCCGGCGCTCACGGGGTCACCCCGGCCGTGCCGGGTACGCCGGCCACGCCGGGCGCCGCCGCGGGGCCGAGCGGGGCGCCGAGCGCCGCCGCGTACACCGCCGCGATCCCGTCCGCGTGCGCCTCCGGCCCGAACCGGCGCTGCTGCAGCGCCCGCAGCTCCTCGCCGTAGGCGGCGCGGCGCTCCGGGTCGCGGGCGAGCCGGGCGAGCGCGGCGCCCGCGGCCTCGACGTCGTCCGGCGGCACGAGCACGGCGCCGTCGGCCGCCCCGACCGTCTCGGAGTGCCCGCCGCCGCGGCCGGCGACCACGGGGGTGCCGTGCGCCATGGCCTCGACCGCGGACAGGCCGTACGGCTCGTCGCCGCGCGGCGCGAAGAAGATCCCGGCGGTGGCCAGCAGCGCGGGCAGGTCGGCGCGCATGCCGAGGAACCGCACGGACCCGCCCAGGCCCAGCGACGCCGCCAGCGCCTCGAGCTCGGGGCGCAGGGCGCCGTCGCCCGCCAGGTGCAGCTCCCAGCCCTCGGCGGCGAGGCCGGAGGCGGCCCACATCCGCAGGGCGACGTCGGTGCGCTTCTCGGCCTCGAGCCGCTGCGCCATCAGCACCACGGGGCGGCGGTCCGGCTCCGCGCCGGTGCGCGGCACCACCGGCACGCCGGGGTGCACGACGGTCGACGGGCCCTCGACGCGGTCGGCCACGAACGCGCTGATCGCGACCTGGGCGGCGATCCGCGGCCCGACGAACCGCCCGACCGCGCGGCCCACGGCCGAGGAGCCGCGGCGGGCCGCGAAGTGCCGGGTGGCGACGACCGGGGCGCGGGCGGCGGCGGTCGCGGCGAGCTCGGCGGCGGTCATGTGCGCGTGCACCAGCCGGGCGTCCAGGCGGCGCAGCGCGCGGGCGGCGCGCAGCGGGGTGGCGGCGGGGGCCCACCGGACGCCGGAGCCGGCGAGCTCGGCGGGCATCCGGTCGGCGGCGCCGCCGAGCACGTGCACCCGCAGGCCGCGGGCGTCCTGGGTGCGGGCGAGCGTGGTCACGTAGCGCTCGACGCCCGCGAACGCGTCCGTGCACACCACGTGCACGACGTCGAGCGGCACGGCGGGGGCGCCGGGCGCGGTCACGAGGGCTCCCGGTGGCCGACGGGCAGGGGTCCGCGGTGCCGCCGGGGCCGGCCGCCGACGACGGCCTCGCGCAGGTGCCGGGCGCGCCGGCCGGCGGGGCTGTCCGACGGTCCCGGCGTGCTCCGTGACGAGGGCGGCGGCGGGCCGAGGACCGCGGGCTCGTCCTCGACCTCGCCGGACCGCTCGGCGTGCGCCTGGGCGCCGAGGCAGATGCCGGCGATGACGAACGGGATCGACACCTGGGCAGCGACCCAGAACAGGTCGAACTGGCCCTGCACGAACCGCATGAGCACCAGGACGAACGCGAGGGTGCCGTACCGGGAGTCGACCCGCCAGAGGATCACCAGGATCGCCAGGAACATCACGAGGAACCCGACCAGGCCGACGACGCCGCCGGACGACAGCATCTCGAACTCGGCGTTGGGGGGCTGGAAGTTCTCCTCGAACCGGTCGGTGTACCACCAGCGCAGGCCGGCGCCGAACCACGGGTACTGCTCCCAGATCAGCAGCGACTGCCGGAACCAGATGAGCCGCTGGTAGGCGGAGTTGTACTGGTTGCCGGACTCGAGCTGGTCCTGGACGAGCGAGCCGATGATGACCGCGGCGCCGGCGATGGCGAGCAGCACGACCTTCGAGCGGTGCCGGTGCGGGTCGGGCCGGAGCGCGACCACGGCGATGGCGACCGCGAGGCCGATGAGCGCCTGGCGGGACTGCGCCACGAGGATGCCGGCGAGGAACAGCCCGAACAGCCCGAGGCAGATCAGGTCGTTCCACCGCAGCCAGCGCGGCCGGGCGTACACGATGATCGCCGCGAACGCGAGCACGCACCCGATGTAGTTCTTGTGCATGAGCAGCGGCTCGTTCAGGTACACCGGCCCGAGGTTCCCCGACGCCGCGTTCACCGCGAACTGCGCGAGGGCGGCGAGCGCGACGACGACGGAGCCGCCGACGTACAGGCCCAGCGCGAGCCGCGCGTGCCCGGCGGCGCCGATCGCCCAGCCGACGAGGAGCGCCCCGCCGACGAGCAGCCACTCGTGGAACCACTCGACGGCGTTCGCGACGTACGGGTTGGCGATGACGGTGAACAGCACCGTGGCCTGGTAGAACGCCGAGGCCCACAGCACGTTGCGCATCGGCCGGGTCAGCGGGCGGCGGCCGAACAGCAGCGCCGGCCAGAACGCCGCGAACAGCACGAAGTCCGAGACGGACAGCGCGCCGCCGACCCGGTTGACCAGGAGCAGCAGCGGCATGCCGAGCACCGGCAGCGCCATCGGCATCCGGAGCGTGAGGCCGACGACCAGCACCGCGGCGGCGACGCCGAGGGCCAGCACCGGCTGGGTGGAGGTCACCCCGCCGACGACGAGCGCGACGGCGACGAGCGAGCCGCCGACGAGCGCGCGGCGGCCGGCGGTGGTGCGCGGCAGCCGCTCGGCGACGGCGCCGCCGAGGGCGACGCGGTGCGGGCGGACGCCGGGGGCGAGCTCGGCGGCGCCGGCGGGCGCCGGGGCGGCGCGGGGGGTCGCGGGCGGGGTCGTGGTCGTCACGCGGCGGCCTCCCGGTCGGCGGTCTCGGGGGTCGGGTCGGCGTCGGCGCCGCGCGGGGCGCGCACGGGGGCGGGCGGGACGGGGGGCACGGGCACGGGCGCGGGCCGCGGGGTGCGAGGGTCGCCGAGCGCCGCCTCGGCCCGCAGCGGGCCGCGCAGGTAGAGCCGCAGCCGCAGCCGGGCGGCGGCGCCCCGGTCGCCGGGGAGCAGCGCGCGCGGCACCGCGCCGAGCGCCACGGCCGCGCGGGCCGACGCCCAGCCGGCCGCGCCGTGGTGCGTCCGGAAGTACCGCTCCTGGGACGCGTGGAAGTGCGTCTCGCGCCGGGTCGGGTCGGTGCTCGTGCCGGCGCCGACGTGGCCGGCGAGCACGTCCTCGACCACGGCCGAGCGCCAGCCGGCGTCGTGCGCGCGGCGCTGCCAGTCGGTCTCCTCCGAGTACAGGAAGAACCGCTCGTCGAACCCGCCGACCGCGGCCAGCGCCTCGGCGCGGAGCAGCAGCACGGAGCCGATGACGAAGCCGCCGGCGGTCTCCGGGACGCCGAGGCCCGCGGCCTGCCGCCAGGCGGCGGCCGGCGTCGGGAACGGCCAGCGCACCCGGGCCGGGGCGCCGTCGTCGTCGACCTGCGCGGGGCCGACGGCGGCGAGGTCGGGCGCCGCGCGCAGGGCGCGGTGCAGCGCCCGCACGCCGGCCAGGTCCACCCGGGCGTCCGGGTTCAGCAGCAGCACGTCGGCGCCGGGGCGTGCGGTCCGCACGCCGAGGTTCACGGCGGCGGCGAACCCGAGGTTGGCGCCGGGGTCGAGGTAGCGCGCGCCGGCGTCCTCGGCCACGCGGCGGACCTCGGGGTCGCCGGAGTTGTCGACGACGGTCACGCGCAGCGCGCCGGCCACGGGCTCGAGCGCCCGCGCGAGCAGCGGGGCGGCCCCGTACGCGACGACGACCACCTCGGGGTCGCCCGCGGGGGCGGCGCCGCCCGCCCCACCGCCCGCGGTGCCGAGATCGGTGCTCGCGCTCGAGATCGGTGCCTGGAACCGCCGATCTCGGCCCGAACCACCGATCTCGGAGCCCTCGGCGCCGACCCCGGCCCCGGCCCCGGCCGTGGCGCCCGCGACGACCTCGCGGTACATCGCCTCGTACCGCTCGGCGATCGCCGACCAGGTGTACTCGGCCGCGCGGTCCGCGCCCGCCGCGCGCATGCGCGCCGCCCGGCCCGGCTCGTCCACGACCGCCACGAGGGCGGCGGCCAGCGCCGCGGCGTCGCCCGGCGGCACGAGCGTGCCGGCCCCGCCGACGACGTCGCGCAGCGCCCCGCTGTCCGAGGCCACGACGGGCACGCCCGCCGCCATCGCCTCGACCGCGACCCGGCCGAACTGCTCCAGCCAGCCGGGCGTCGGCACGGACGGCACCGCGAGCACGTCGAGCCCCCGGTAGAACGCGTCGAGCGCGTCCCCGGTCAGGTGCCCGTGGAACGTCACGCGTCCCGCGAGCGCGGGCGTCGCGGCCCGGGCGCGGAGCGCGGCCTCGTACGGGCCGGCACCGGCGATCGCCACGGTGATCCGCGGGTCGGCCTCGGCGGCGTCGAGCAGCACGTCGAGCCCCTTGTGCGGGTGCAGGAGGCGGCCGACGTAGCCGGTGCGTGCGGGGGCGGCCGCACCGACTACGCCGGCGTCCGTGGGGGCGCCCTCGTCCCGAGCGCCCGTCGTCCGGTCGCCCGCGTCCTGAGCTCCCGGGTGCCCGGCGCCCGCGTCGTGCGCGCCGGGGGGTTCGACGCCGAGGCCGATGACGTGCGCGGGGGCGGTGAGCCCCTTGGCGCGCAGCACGTCGCCGGCCTCGGCGTTGCACACGCTGACCGCGCCCGCGGCGCGCAGCGCCCGGCGCTCCCACCAGCGGAACGGCACGGGGTAGCGCTTGGCGATGTTCTGCGCGGAGTACAGCACGTAGGGGACGCGCGACCGGCGCAGCGCCCGGAGCAGCAGCACCTCGGCGGTCGCCAGTGCGGCGGGCTCCTCGTGCAGGTCGAGCACGTCCCAGTCCTCGCCGAGCGCGCGCCAGATCGGCCGCGGGTCGTAGAGGAACACGTTCGGGTGGCGGCCGGTCGTGCGCACGCCGACGACGTCCTCGCCCGGCTGCGGCTCGAGGTCGACGTCCCGGCCGCCCTCCTCCCAGGTGCGCGCGCTGAGCGTCCGCACCGTCAGGCCGCGGGCGCGCAGGGCGGCCTCGCGCCCGCGCCACGCCGTGACGACGGCGCTGTGGGACACCCGGAGCACGCGCATGGGGACCATCGTGCCGGTCACCTCCACAAATCGGACATCTGGTGCAAAAGGTTCACCCGACCGGCGTGGGTGAAACACCCGCCACCTCGGTGAGCACGGCGTCCAGCCGGCCCCGCGCCCAGGCCCAGTCGTGCGTCCGGGCCCAGGACCGGCAGCGCGACCCGATCCGGCGGCGCAGCGCCTCGTCGTCGGCGAGCGCCTCCAGCGCCGCGGCGAGCTCCGCCGGGTCGTCCGGGCGCACGAGCACGCCGGCGTCGCCCGCGACCTCGGGGATGCCGCCGATGGCCGACGCCACGACGGGGACCCCGCTGGCCATGCCCTCCATGACGGTGAGCGCGAACGGCTCCGCCCACCGCGAGGGCACGACCACGACGTCCGCGTCCCGGTACACCGCGGCGACCTCGGCGCGCGGGGTGAACGGCAGCAGCCGCACCCGGTCGCCCAGCGCGGCGGCCTGCGCGCGCAGGTCCCGCTCGTACGGCGACGGCGCCGCGCCCGCGTCGAAGTTCTGCGAGCCGACCACGGTGAGCTCGATGTCGTCGCGGCCGAGCCGCGCGACGGCGTCCAGCACCACGTCCGCGCCCTTGTCCGGGATCATCCGGCCGACGAACAGCACCCGCAGCCGCTCGCCGCGGGCCGGGTCCGCGCGCGGCACGAACCGGGTGGTGTCGACGCCGTTCGGCACCACCCGCAGCCGGTGGCGCAGCCGCGCGGGCAGGTGCGCCGCGGTCTGGTCGGCGAGCGCGCCGCTCACGCACACGATCGCGGCGGCCCGGCCGAGCACCTTGTCGGCCTCCCGGGGGGAGTAGGTGCGCAGCAGCAGGTTGTGCGCGTACAGGACCGCCGCGTGCCGGTCGTGCACCAGCGGGACGAGCTGCGGGGCGTTGTGCGCGAGCACCACGCCGGGCTCCCACGCGTCCTGGTCGCCGAGCGTCGGGCGCAGCGCGCGCCGCACGCCCGGGCGGGGGAGGCCCAGGCGGCCGGCGAGGGCGTCGACGTACCGGTCCGCCGGGCGCGCGGTGGCGAGCGGGTAGCCCACCGGCTCGGCGCTCGCGTACCGGTCGGGGTAGGTGCCGTCCGCGACCACGACCCGGGGCCGCGGGGCCGCGCCGGCGGGCAGCGCTGCGCACAGGCCGTCGACGACCGTCGGGATCGCCGAGCCGGTGCGCGGGGAGAAGTGGTCGCCGGGCGTGAGCACGTGCACCTCGGGCACGCGCGCGGCCGCGCCCGCCGCGCCGGCCGCACTCGCGCCCGCCCCGCCGCCCGGCCCCGCAGGACCGCCGGACCCGCTCACCGCCGCCGGCTCCGCGGCTCGAGCCCGAGCGCGGCCCACACGTCCGCGGCCGGCCCGCGCCAGCGCGGCAGCGTCCACGCCACGGGGATCGTCGCCAGCGCCCGGGCCTTCTCGGCGGCCGGCGCGTCCGACGCCAGCACCCCGCGGGCGAGCTCGACGCTCACCTTCGTGTGCGGGAACGCGAACCGCACGGACGCCGACGGGGCGTGCCACGCCACCTGCGCCTGGCCCTGCTGGGAGAACTGCTCGCTGTGCCGGCGCTGGAGGAACAGCTGCTCGGGCACGAGCGCGAACGGACCCTGGCAGGCGAGCTCGGCCAGGATCACCAGGTCGTTGCCGACCGTCGGCCGGATGCCGCGCGTGCGGCGCAGCGCCTCGGTGCGGTGCAGGCCGTAGAACAGGTGCGCCGCCTGCGCCCGCAGGAAGTGGCCCATCCGCTCGTGCGGGGTGGGCTCGTCGCACGCGAGGTCGGCGTCGTTCAGGTCCTCGGTGACGATCCCGCCCGCGTCGATGATCTGCGTGCGCGGGTACACCAGGACGGTCGCCGGGTCCGACTCGGCGAACACCTCCAGGCAGCGCCGCACGAACGCCGGGCGCCGGATGTCGTCGGCGGCGGCCCAGGTGAAGTACGGGGCGGTCGCCAGGGACAGCACGTGGTTGAAGTTGAACCGCCCGCCCCGGTTCTCGGGCAGCCGGACGTACCGGATGCGGTCGTCCTCGGCCGCGGCGGCGCGGCAGATCTCCTCGGTGGCGTCGGTCGAGGCGTTGTCCGAGATCACGATCTCGAGGTCGGCCTCGTCCTGCTCCCGCACCGAGTCGAGCGCGGCGGGCAGGTACTTCTCGCCGTTGTAGACGGGCATGCCCACGGTGGCCCTGGGGCTCATCGTCGTCGTCCCTCCTGGGAGCGGGTGGCGGTCGGGTCGGTCATGCGGCGGGCCCGTAGGCGGCGAGCCGCACCAGCGACACGGGCCAGGTCGGCTCGGGCTGGACGGGCTCCCACGCGGGCAGCAGCCCGCCGGACTGGCCGGAGTAGTTCACGTCGGGGACGGTGATCCCCCGGGTGGTGGTCGACGGCACCTGCACCCGGACCGCCGTGACGGTGCGGGGCTCGAAGGTCACCGACGTGGTGCGGGCCAGGAACAGCCCGTCCTGCCGGCCGACCTCCTGCCACGCGCCGTCCTCGTCCTGCACCTCGACGGTGTAGGCCCGGACCCCCGAGGTGCAGCACCGGATGCCGGCGCTCTCCACGACCACCCGGTCGACCGTCGCGGGCGACGCGAGGTCGACCTGCACCCACGGGCTGTCGTCCGGGCCGTCGTCCGTGCGGGCCCCCGCGCGCCACGGGTTCGCGCCCGCGCCGCCCTCGGCGACCAGGTCGGCCGGGTCGGTGCCGTCCGTGCTGGAGCTCGCCGTGACCGTGCCGCCGGCCAGCAGGTCGGCGCCCGCGTCGGCGGCCGGGGCGACGGTCAGCCCCGCGTCCGCGGTGAGGAACACCGGCGACCCGGTGACCGGCAGCGCGGTCGGCGCGCCGGCCGCGAGGTCGACCGTCCGGGTGCCGCCGTAGACGTCGGTCACCGTGACGGTGGTCGCGGCGTCCGCGGTGACGAGCGCCGAGGTCACCTCGTCCTGCGTCCAGACCGCGAGCAGCGGGTCGTCGCGCGTCCCGGCGGGGGCGGGGTTGCCCGCGGCCGAGGGCGTCCCGGTCGCCGGGCCGAACGCCATGGCGTGCAGCGCCGGGTCGCCGGTGTCGAGCACGTCGGGCGCGCCGCGGCCGTCCAGGACCCCGGACACCGCGGCCATCGCCAGCGCGCCGGGCTTCACGAAGGAGCCGAGCTGCACGAGCGACCAGGTGAAGCCGCCCTCGCCCCAGCCGCCCTCGCTGAAGAAGTACATCCACTCGTCGACGCCGAGCTCGCGCATCCACAGCAGGGAGCGGGCGACGTCGTAGGCCTGCGCCCAGTGGTTCGCCGGGCCGTCCGACCACCAGCCGGACTCGGTGTCCCAGACGGGCACGTCCGCCCCGCACGCCGCGAGCACCTGCCGCAGGGCGGTGATCTGGCCGATCGGGCCGTCGGCGCCCTCCTCGTCCCAGGACCGGTTGAACCCGGTGTAGGGGTGGATCCCGACGACGTCCATCGACGCGCAGCCGCCGGCGTCGACCACCTGCTGGTACCAGGGCACGACGACGTTCAGCGCGTTGCCGCCGATGACCCGGGCCCGCGGGTCGGCCCCGCGCACGGCCTCGGCGAACGGCGCGAGCACCTGCGTGGCGTAGGCGGCGCCGTCGCCGAAGCCGGTGTTGTTCGGCTCGTTCCACGGCGCCCAGAGGTGCAGGTCGGGCGCGCCGGCGTGCAGCGCCTCCGCGATCACCCGGACCCAGGCCCCCCAGGTGCCGTCGGCGACGGCCTCGGCCTCCGCCTCGCCGCCCTGGCCGACCTGGACGTAGAGCTGCACGTCGGAGTCGGCGGCCAGCGCCGCGGCGGCGTCGATCCCGGCGAACGGGTCGCCCTGCTCCGCCCCGGGCAGCGCCGCCAGGTCGAGCCCGGCCGCGGACGGGGTGGCCGTGACGTCCGGCACCAGCCGGCCGAAGTCGAGCTGCACGCGGTGGCTGCCGAGCCCGAGCTGCGCCGCGAGCTGGACGCCGCGCAGCGGGCCGGGGCCGCCCCAGTCGGCGCCCTCCGCGAGCGAGGCCGGGTCGAAGGTCGCGCCCTCGGCGCCGACGGCGTACCGCAAGCAGGTGGCGGTGCGGACGGCGCCGGTCGCCTTCTCGACGAGCGTGGCGTGCACCTCGTACGGCCCGGGGCGCGCCGCGGGCAGGTCGAGCGGCACGTCGCCGCCGTCGGCCGGGATCGCCACGGTGCCGGAGGTGGCCGCGACGGGCGGGTCCAGCCACGGGTCGCCGGTCACCTCGTAGCGGAGCTCGTAGGCGTCGGCGAGCGGGCCCCAGGACGGGGCGAACGCGGCGTGCACCGCGGGCGTCGTCCCGGCCGCGAAGTAGTCGTCGGCCGCGTCCGTGCCCAGGCCCGCGCCGAAGCCCAGCAGGTCGAGCGAGGACGCGTGGTTCACGTCCCAGGTGATGGGGGCGTCGAGCAGCAGGTCCAGGTCGGCGTCCTCGACGCGGGACAGCTGCAGGCCACCGTCCTCGCGGGGGGAGGCGAAGTAGACGGCGTCGCCGCCGCGCACGAACGGCGTCAGGTCGGCGAACCGGAAGGTCGAGCCCTGGCCCTCGCCGGACAGCGACTGGCGCCGCCACACGCCGTCGGGGCCGACCTCGAGCAGCCGCCAGGTCGGCCCGGCGAGCAGCAGGCCGCCGTCCGCGGCCGTGGCCACGCCCGTCGGGTGGTCCAGGCCCGGCGCGCCGCCGTTCGACCCGCCCGACAGCGGCCCCTCGATCCGCAGGCCGGGGGTGCCGTCCGCGGCGTACCGCACGAGCGCGATCGACGACGACTGGTCGTCGGCGTCGCTCATCAGCACGAGCGAGCCGTCGTCCTGCGGGTAGAACCGGGGGTAGGAGCCCCACTCGAGCTCCGGGCCGTCGCCGTCCACGGTGCCGTCGGCGCGCAGCAGCGCCAGCCGGTGCGAGTCGGCGAGCACGACCGTCGCGAGCACGCCGGAGCGGCCCGCCGTCCAGCCGAGCACCGCCCGGACCTCGCCGCGGTCGAGGCCCGCCAGGTCCCAGGTGGTCCCGGGGTCGGCGGACCCGGCGGCCCACAGCGCCACGGTCGTGCCGGCGGCCGAGCCGTCGGTCGTGAGCACGCCGCCGTCGGTCGTCAGGGCGAAGCTGCCCGGCGCGTCGTCGCCGCCGTCGACCACCACGGGCGTGCCGGCCTTCCCGGCGGACGTCCAGCGGCTGATCGTCGTGCTGCCGCCGTCGCGCTGCAGCGCGGCCACGTGGTCGCCGGCCGCCGCGAGCTGGAGCGGCACCACGTCGCCCAGGTCGGCGAGGTCCTGCACGTCCGCGACCGGGGCGTCGGCGGCCAGCGCCGCGTACCGGTCGGGGTCGGCGACGCCGCACATCCGCGCCGCGGGGTCGCCGGCCGTCGGGGCGCTGGCCACCGCGCCGTCGCCGGTGCCGGGCTGCTGCGCGGCGAGCTGCCACACCCCGATCCCGGCCGAGGCCCCGAGGACCGCGGTCAGGCCCAGGACCACGCCGCGGCGGCCCCACCGGCGGCGGGGGGCCGGGGCGGGGGCGCCGGGGGGCGGGTCGACCGGCGGGACGGCGGGCGCGGCCACGTCAGATCACGTCCGCGAAGCCGCGTTCCATCTTCGAGAAGATCAGCGCGCCGCCGACGAACACCGCGACGCTCACCCCCGCGGTCGCGGCCATCTGCCACGTCTCCGGCTGCGCGAGGCCGAGGAGCGACCAGCGGAAGCCCTCGAGGATCCAGGTCAGCGGGTTGATGTCGAACAGCCAGCGGATGCTGTCGCCCACCTCGCTCAGCGAGTACGCCAGCGGGCTGGCGTACAGCAGGGTCTGCAGCGCGAACGGCACCACGTAGGCGATGTCGCGGAACTTCACCATGAGCGCGGAGGCGGCCATGCCGAGGCCGGAGCCCAGCAGGATCACCGCGAGGATCCACAGGGGGAGCGTGAGCAGGGCCCAGGTGAGCGGGATGTCGTACCAGACGATCAGGCCGACCATCAGGACGCCCGCCACCAGGAAGTCCACCAGCACCGACAGCACCGAGGACAGCGGGACGAGCAGCCGCGGGAAGAACACCTTCGACACGAGTGCCTGGTTGTTCACCAGCGACGGCGCGGCCCGGGACACGATGCCGTTGAACAGGGTCCACGCCAGCATGCCGGTGAACGAGAACACGAAGTAGGGCACGCCGTCGCTGGACAGGTCGGCGATCTGGCCGAACACGATCGAGAAGATGCCGGCGCTCAGCAGCGGCTGCAGCACCACCCAGATCACGCCGAGCGCGGTCTGCCGGTAGCGCAGCTTGAGATCGCGGATCCCGAACCGCGTGAAGACCTCGCGGGCCTCCCACATCTCGCGCCACGCCGGCAGCGGCAGGCGCCCGGGCGGGTTGATGACAGTCGTGCGCGTGGCCATCGCTCAGCGCCTCTCGTAGTCGAAGTCGGCGAGGACGAGGCCCGCGTCGAGCCCCTCGTCGGAGACCGCCTGCGGGTAGGGCAGCACCGGGTGGATCTCGAACCGGCCGGCGCCCTCGAACGAGTCGAGCACCCCGGAGGAGCACACGAACAGGTCGACGGTGTACTCGCCGGGCTTGAGCCAGGGCTCCTTGATGGTGAGCGCGATCTTCTGCTCCTGCGCCGGGTCGAGCCACAGGCCGCTGACCCGGGAGTCGCACTGCAGGATCGTGGTGCCGTGCCGGTCGTTGATGTGGCAGGACACGAAGTACTTGCCGATGTAGTCGGCGTTGGCCGAGACCAGGAACTCGATGGTCTTCGGCTCGGTGGTCTTGTACAGCGGGCTCGACACCGTCGCGGACGTGATCCGGACCTCGCCGGTGCCGGGGCGCCGGTCGATGTCGGTCTGGCTGATCGCGACCCGGTCCCGGCTGGTCTGGTAGAGCTCGATCGCGTCGTCGACCGTGCCGTGCATGACGAGGTTGCCGTGCTCCAGGAAGATCGCCGAGGTGCACAGCGTCTTGACGGTCTGCACCTGGTGCGACACGTACAGCACGGTGCGGCCCTCGGACGCGACGGTGCGCATCCGGTCGAGGCACTTGGCCTGGAACTCGGCGTCGCCGACCGCGAGCACCTCGTCGACCGCGAGGATCTCGGTGTCGAGGTGCGCGGCGACCGCGAACGCCAGCCGGACGTACATGCCGGAGGAGTAGCGCTTCACCGGGGTGTCGAGGAACTTCTCGACGCCCGAGAACGCCACGATCTCGTCGAAGCGCTGCTTGATCTCGCTCTTGCGCATCCCGAGCAGCGTGCCGTTGAGGAACACGTTCTCGCGGCCGGTGAGCTCCGGGTGGAAGCCGGTGCCGACCTCCAGCAGCGAGCCCACCCGGCCCGCGAGCTCGATCCGGCCCCGGGTGGGCGCGGCGACGCGGGTGAGCAGCTTGAGCAGCGTCGACTTCCCGGCGCCGTTGCGGCCCAGGATGCCCACGGCCTCGCCCCGCGGGATCTCGAAGCTCACGTCGTCGAGCGCGCGGAACTCCTCGTACTGCGCGCGCTGCAGCGGGTGCCGCAGGCGCTGGAGCACCGCCTCGGCGGCCGTGGACGGGGCGTCGTCGGACGTGGCGATCCGGTACGACTTCCCGACCCCGGCGGCCCGGATGGCGACATCGGTCATGACTGGTCTCCGTGCTGCTGGGGGGTCGTGTACAGGCGCTCGTAGGCGTCGGCGACGGCGGTGAGCGAGAAGGCGCGGGACCGCTCGAGCCCCGCGGCGGAGAGCGCCGCGCGGCGCGGGGCGTCGAGCAGCACGTCGGCCAGCGCGGTGCCCAGGTCGTCCAGCTCGGCGAGCACCGCGGCGCGGCCCTCGTCGGAGACGTACCGGGCGCCGACGTTCGGGGTGGCCACGACCGGCAGGCCGCTGGCCATCGCCTCCGCGTACGGGATGCCGAAGCCCTCGTAGGACGACGGCAGGCAGAACACCCAGGCGCGGCGGTAGGCGTCGGCGAGGTCCTCGTCGGACAGCCGGCCGAGCACCGTGATGCCGGGCCCGGGGTCGGCGGGGGCGTCCCGCGTGACCATCCACAGCTCGGCCTCCGGCACCCGCGGCAGCACGTCCCGGGCGAACGCCGCCGCCAGGTCCTTGCCGCGCTTGCGGCCGTGCCAGGTGCCGACGAACAGCACGACCGGGCGGTCGGCGCGGCCCTCGGAGTCGCCCGGCGTGAACCGGGCGGTGTCGACGCCGTTCGGGATGACGTCGTGCGACCGCGGCACCCAGCGCCGGGTCTGCGGGGACACCACGACGACCCGGTCGGCGACGACGGACGCGAGCACCTCGGTCATGCCGAGCAGCAGCATCCGGAGCTTCTCCTTGGCGCCGCGGATGTGCCGCGCCTCCTCGAAGCAGGAGCCGTGCACCGTGCGGACGTGCAGCGGCGCGCGCCGGCGCCACAGCCAGTAGTCGTCGCCGTGCGCGTGCAGCACGTCGTAGCCGGTGAAGTCCTGCTTGCGCAGGTCGGTCGCGAACCGGAACGTGCGCAGCGAGCCGGACATGGCGACGTGCCGGTGGCCGTAGGTCGCGCCCGGGACGGGCGGGCAGTCGCTGAACATGTCGACCTGGTGGCCCCTTCGGGCGAGCTCGGTGGCGAGCTCGTGGGCCTGGAAGCCGACGCCGATCTTGCTGCCCGACGGGAGGTAGTAGGACAGCATCGCGATGCGCAGCGGGGCGGTCGCGGCCTCACCCATGCGCGACGCCGTCCGTCGGGGCCGGGGTCGCCAGCGGGTGCGGGGTCAGCACGCGCGCCGGCTCGGTGGCCAGGGTGCTCGTCCCCGCCAGCCCGGCGCGCAGCGCCTCGAGCCACGCGTGCCCGTGCTCCAGGTCGGGCTCGAGGTAGTTGCCCTCGGCCCACTCGTTCCAGGACTTGACCCAGAGCAGCCGCTCGTCGGGGCGGCGGTCGGCGAGGGTGTCGACGGCCTGGCGCACGTGCCGGCCGAACAGCTCGGGGGAGGAGCCGGTGACCGCGAGCCCGCGCGCGCCCGACCGGGGGGTGTTGTCCCAGTTCGGGTAGATGCACGGCTGCAGGTTCTCGGAGATCCCCTGCGGGGCGGGCTGGAAGTCGGGCGCGTACGGGTACACCTCGGGTCGGCCCAGCTTCCGGCCGATCCGCATCCGCAGCACGTCCGCGCGGGTCTGCCGGGCGGGGATCCGCATGTACACGCCGGCGTCGAAGCCCGCCGCGTCCACGTCGGTGTACTTCGGCCCGCGGCCGAGCAGGTCGGAGACCTCGGCGACCAGGTACAGCCCCGGCAGGCCGGCCGCGCGGGCCATCGCCTGCCAGCGGTCGACGAACGCCGCGGCGTCCGGCAGGTCCTCCGGTCGGAACACGTAGAACACCGGGCGGTCGTCCACCCGGAGGTAGCGCTCGTCCTGGAACGCGGGCAGCAGCGAGTCGAAGTGGGCCTGCTCGTCCTCGGGGCCGGGGTAGGTCTGCTCCATGAGGATGCGGTCGCTGGCGCCGTGCCAGATGCCGCTCCAGGTCTGGTTGGCCCACGCGAGGCAGAACTTGACGGACGGGGCGCCGGACGCGAGCACCTCGGTGAACGGGCGCTCGAGGATCCGCCGGCCGCCGCCGAACCAGTAGTGCCAGTAGATGAACGCCTCGACGCCGTACCGCTGCGCGAGGTCGCTCTGCGCCTCGCGGGCCTCGGGCATCCGCAGGTCGTAGAAACCCAGGTCCGCCGGGAGGTGCGGCTGGTTGTGGCCCCGGAACAGGGGGCGGGCCTTCGCGGCGTTGCGCCACTCGGTGAAGCCCGGGCCCCACCACGCGTCGTTCTCCGGCACCGGGTGGTACTGGGGCAGGTAGAACGTGACGGCGCGGGCGCGCAGGTCCGTGCTGCTGTCGGTGGACGCCACGGTCCCCCCTCTCCTGGTGGTCCTGGGTGGCCGGGGGGCGGGTCGTCGTCCCCAGGCCCGTTCCTGCTGGCATGCAGCCTATGAGTAGATTTGTCCGGTTTGTCCGCCGACTCCGGGTGAAGCCGCTGGCATCCGGGTGATGCGCCGCCCGAGCCCGGCTGATCCGCGCGCAGGCGCTCGGCGAGCCGCTCCGGTCGCGCGGGCTCGCGCGCCCCGCATCCCCATCTCTTCCTCGCGCCGCCCCCCGATTCATCGGGAGGCGGCGCGAGGATCGGGTGGGGACGCGATCCGGCGGCTCGGGCCCCGGGGAGGGCGCGCCCGGGTCAGGCCAGGGCGGCCTGGGCCTCGCGCAGGCGGTCGACCAGCCGGCCCTCCGGGAGCCGGACGTCGTCGTACGTGAGCGTCGCGTCCTTCGGGACGTCCCGGACGAGCACGCAGCCCTCCGCGACGCCGACCGGGAGGAGGCGTTCGCCCGCCGTGACCGCGGCCTTCTCGGCCTGGCCGTAGTAGTGGTACCCGCCGAGCGCGTCGAGGACGGTGCCCGCGGCCAGGTCGGTCTTGGCCGTGGTCACGACCTCGACACTCGGCGCCCCGAGCGGCCGGATCGTCGCGTCGCCGAGCAGCGCGGCCCGGGCGATCGTCGTCGGCACCTCGAAGTGGCACAGGTGGTACGGCTGGTAGAACGAGTAGAGCGGCCCGGTGCCCAGCTTGTAGAGCTCCAGGTAGTGCCGCTGCTTCGGGTCGTCGTGCGTCGCGAGGATGTAGACGCCGGGCCCGGGGCGCGCACCGACGACGTAGTCCACGGCCCCGCCCAGCGCGCGCAGCTCGTCGACGTCGTACCGGGTGGTGAGCTCGTCGACGTGCCCGTCGTGGTCCATGCCGAGCATCCCGCGCCGGTGCACGGACATGCCGGTCGCGTTGGCGACCAGCGCCTGCTCCACCGACACCTTGGTGCCGTCCGCGAACGACGTGACCATGTGCGGGTCCTGCCCCCACCGCTCGGCGAACGCCTTCTGCGTGGTGGGGGTGCGGTACTCGTCCTGCAGGCCCTTGATGTTGCCCGCCACCAGCGGCGTCAGGCCGAGCCCGGTGACGAACCGGTGCAGGTTCATCTGCACGCCGGGCTGGTCGCCGTCGCAGCCGGTGTAGACGACGCCGGCCTTGTCGGCCAGGCGCGCGAGCTCGCCGCCGACCGTGGCGTCGACCTCGGCGTTCATCAGCACCAGGTGCTTGCCGTGCTCGAAGCAGGCGAGCGCGACGTGCGCGCCGAACTCCACGGCGCCGGTCACGTCCACCACCACGTCGACCGCGTCGGACGCGATCGCGACCCGGTAGTCGGCGGTCACGGCGGGGGTGCCGGAGGCGGCGGCGCGGGCGAGGGCGGCGGGGGAGTCGACCTCGACGACGCCCGTGAGCCCCGCCTCGGTGTACGCCCGGACGCCCTGCTCGGGGTGCCGCGCCGCGATGGCGACGACGTCCATGCCGGGCACGGAGTTGACGATCTGGTTCACCAGGCCGCGGCCCATGAACCCGGCGCCGACCAGGGCCACCCGGATCGGGCGGCCGTCGGCCTGGCGCGCCTTCAGCAGCGAGTCGACGACGATCACGGCGCCACCTCGGCGGCGTCGGCGGAGACCAGCGGCCAGGCGGCGTCCTTGTCCGAGATCACCGTCACCGGCACGGGCCACTCGATGCCGAACGCGGCGTCGTCGTACCGGAAGCCCTGCTCGCCCTCGGGGGCGTACGGGCCGCTGACCTGGTAGATCACCTCGGTGTCGTCGGCCAGGGTCTGGTACCCGTGCGCGACGTACGGCGGGATGAACAGCGCGCGCCGGTTGGCGGCGGTGAGCTCGACCATCACGTGCGCCCCGTAGGTGGGGGAGTCCGGGCGGACGTCCACGGCCACGTCGACGATCGCGCCGGCGGTGCACCGGACGAGCTTGCCCTCGGCGTACGGCGGCACCTGGCGGTGCAGGCCGCGCAGCGTCCCGGCCACGTGGTTGTACGACAGGTTGCACTGCGCGACGGTCGTGTCCAGGCCGTGCGCCTCGAACTCGGTCGTGTCGAACGTCCGGGCGAAGAACCCCCGGTCGTCCGAGCGGAGCTCGAGGTCGACGATCATCACGCCGTCGACGGCGGTCGGGGTGTACTTCACGGGTTCACCGTCCAGAAGAGCTGCGGGTCCACCTGGCCGGTCTTGAGCAGGTGCTCGATCTGCGCCAGGCGGGTGTGGCCGCGCCCGGTGAAGGTCTCGGTGTCGAGCTGGATCTGCTCGAACACCCGGTGCAGCTGGGCGGCGCCGGCGGCGGCGTCCCAGTCGGTCTCGAAGCCGGGGAGCACCTCGCGGATCTTGGCGAACGAGACCCGGTACGACCGGTTGTCCGCGCTCGGCTCGCCGAACGACACCTCGCAGCCGGGGAACTCGGCCCCGACCGTCTCGGCGATCTCGCGCACCGTGTAGTTGTTGGCGTCCGCGCCGACGTTGAGCACCTGCGCGTGCACGTCCTCGCGCGGGGCGTCGAGCACGGCGCGGATCGCCTTCGCGATGTCCAGGCCGTGCACCAGCGGGCGCCAGGGCGTGCCGTCGGACGTCATCGCGATCCGGTGCGTCGTCCAGGCCAGGCCGGCCAGGTTGTTCAGCACGATGTCGAACCGCTGCCGCGGCGAGGCGCCGAACGCCGTCGCGTTCCGCAGGAACGTCGGGGAGAAGTCGTCGTCGGCCAGCGCCGTGACGTCGCGCTCGACCAGGGCCTTGCACCGGGCGTAGGCGGTCTGCGGGTCGGTCGGGCTGGTCTCGTCGACCGTGCCGTCCGCGACGCCGTAGACCGAGCAGGACGACATGTACACGAACCGCGAGACCCCGGCGCGCTTCGCCGCCGAGGCCAGCGCGACCGAGCCGTGGTGGTTGATGTCGTACGTGACCTCGCCGATGCGGTCGCCGATCGGGTCGTTCGACAGCTCGGCCATGTGGACCACCGCGTCGAAGCCGACCAGGTCGTCCGGGGTGACGTGCCGGATGTCCTTGACCAGCGTGTGCGGGGTCTCGTGGACGCCGTTGTAGAGCCAGCCGTTCTTGTAGTAGCCGGTGTCGAGGCCGGTGACCTCGTCGCCGCGGCCCAGCAGCGTCGGTGCGAGCAGGCTGCCGAGGTAGCCCTCGGTGCCGGTGACCAGGATGCGCACGCGCTCAGTCCTCCCAGATCTTCCAGGGGGCGCGACCTGCGTCCCACAGTCCGTTCAGCTCCGTCCAGTCACGGAACGTGTCCATGCCCATCCAGAAGCCCTCGTGCTCGTACACGGAGAGCTGGCGGTCCCGGGCGAGCTGCTGCAGCGGCGCGCTCTCGAGCATCACCGCCGGGTCGTCGTCGAGGTACTTGTCGACGAACTCGCGCTCGAACAGGAAGAACCCGCCGTTGACCCAGCCGTCGGCCAGGGTCGGCTTCTCGTTGAACTCGACGACCGTGTCGCCCTCGACCCGCATCTCGCCGTAGCGGCTGGACGGGTGCACGCCGGTGAGCGTCCCGAGCAGCCCCTGCTCGACGTGGTGCCGCAGGGCGCCGGTGATGTCGACGTCGCCGATGCCGTCGCCGTACGTCAGGGCGAACCGGTCGGCGTCGAGGTGCTGGGCGACCCGGCGGATGCGCGCGGCGGTCGCCGTGGTGAGGCCGGTCTCGACGAACGTGATCTCCCAGTCCTCCTTCGCGGCGGTGCCGTGGAAGACCGGCTCCGACTCCGCGCCGTCCGCGCCGAGGCGCAGCGTGAAGTCCGACGTCAGGTGCCGGTAGTCCAGGAAGTACTGCTTGATCAGGTCGCTCTTGTACCCGAGCGCCAGCACGAACCGGCGGAAGCCGTGCTCGCTGTACGTCTTCATGATGTGCCAGAGGATCGGCCGGCCGCCGATGTCGACCAGCGGCTTGGGCAGCTTCTCGCTGGCCTCGCGGAGGCGCGTCCCCATGCCCCCGCACAGGATCACCACCGGGATGTCGGCGGGCGACAGGTCGCCTGCGGTCATGGCTCCTCCTCGGACGGGGGGTGTGGGATGGCGCCGCGAACGCCGCGCGGCAGCCCCGAGGCTAGTCCGGGCATTTCAGGCCAGACAGGTACTAACGGGTGAAAACCGGACATATCACCCCAAGGGGGCCGCGGCCGGGTGGCGAGGGTCCCCCGGGTGGCGCACGGGGCGGTTCGTCGGGTGCGACGCGGCGGGTGTAGAACATCCCCGCCGCCCGACCGACGGCCGCGTCCCGTCACCTGGAGCCGACATGCTCGCCGACGCCCGTCACCTCCGCCCCGGCGCGGTCCTCACCCCCGACGTCGCGGTGGTCGGCTCCGGGCCCGCCGGCGTCACCGTCGCGCTGGAGCTGGCCGCCGCCGGCCTCGTCGTCGCCGTGCTGGAGTCCGGCGGGACCACCGCCGACGTGGGGGACGACGACCTGCAGCTCGCCGACCCCGACCTCGCGTTCGGCACCGTCGAGCAGATCAGCGGCACGCGGCGGGTCGGCGGCAACGCGAACCTGTGGAGCGTCGACCTGGGGGGCGGGCGGCGCGGGCTGCGGCTGGTCCCGCTCTCCGACGCCGACCTGGAGCCGCGCCCCTGGATGCCCGGCAGCGGCTGGCCGCTGACGCGCCGCGACCTGGCCCCGGGGTACCGGCGCGCCCAGCAGCTGTTCGGGCTCGGCCCGAGCGGCTACCACGGCGCGGGCTGGGAGTCCCCGGGCGCGGCCCGGCTGCCCCTCGACGGCACCGCGCTGCAGACCGACGTCTTCCAGTTCGCGGACCGCGACGAGTTCGCCGACCGGCACGTGCGGGAGCTCGCGGCCTCCGGCGCGGCGACGGTCTACCACCACGCCTACGTCGTGGAGGTCCGCACCGACCCGGGGTCACGCCGCGCGACGGAGCTGCGGGTGCTCACCGGCGAGGGCCGCGAGGTCCTGGTCCGGCCGTCCGTCGTCGTGCTGGCCGGGGGCGGGTTCGCGACGACGCAGCTGCTGCTCGCGTCGGGCGACGTGCGCCGCGGGCTCGAGCGCGCCGCCGGGCCGCGCGACGAGGACCCGCTCGGGCAGTACTTCATGGACCACCCGCTGATCGACGGCGGCGTCCTGGAGCCGGCCGAGCGCGGGCTCCTCGACACGATGGCGCTCTACGACCTGCGCGTCGTGCGCGGCACGCCCGTGATGGGGCACCTGCGGATCGCCGACGACGCCCTGCGGGCCGGGCCGCTGCCGCAGCTGAGCACGCTGCTGTTCCCGCGGCACGCGAGCCGGCGGGAGCCGGGCGACGGCGAGCAGGCCGCCCGGGACGCCGCCGTGCGGGTGCGGGACGCCCTGCGCGCCGGGCGGGCCCCCCGCGCCGTCGACGTGCTCGGGGCCGCGGCCCGGGCCGACGACGTGCTGCGCCGCGCGCTGCACTCCGGCGGGCGCCGGTCGACCTACGTCGGGCACGGCGGCTGGTCCACCTTCCGGCGGCCGTCGTGGCACTTCGACCACCTCCGGGTGCTGCACCAGGCCGAGCAGGCTCCGCACGCGCGCAACCGGGTGACCCTCGGGGCCGGGCGCGACGCGTTCGGCGTCCGCCGGCTGCACGTCGACTGGGCGTGGACCCGCGAGGATGCCGAGGGGGTGGCCCGCGCGCACGCGGTGGTCGCCGAGGCGGTGCGCCACGCGGGGATCGGCGAGCTCCGGCCGCCCACCGACGGCGCCCCGGTCGTGCTGGGCTCGTCGACCAACCACTACCTCGGGACGACGCGGATGTCCGAGGACCCGGCGGCGGGGGTGGTGGACCCGCGGGGGCGCGTGCACGGCGTGCCGAACGTGTACGTCGCCGGGGCGTCGGTGTTCCCGACCGGCGGCTTCGCGAACCCCACGCTGACCGTCGTGGCGCTCGCGGCGCGCGTCGCCTGGGACGTGCTGGACGAGCTCGGCGTCGAGCGCGCGCGGGACGTGGCGGCCGCGGCGGGGTGACCACCCGGGGGCGCGGCGCCCGCCGGCGCGCGTCACGCGGGCGAAACCTGTCGAGCGTTCGGGTGAAAACCCCCAAAACGGACAAACCGGGCTGGTTGCCGCGGGCACACTGGCGTCCGGCGGGCGGTTCTGCGGCGTCCCGCACGGCTCGATGCGAGGGGGAGGTCGATGGTCGTCGAGAAGCCGGCGCAGCACCACGGCGCCCGCCCCGCGCCGCGCGGACCGGGCGAGCTCCTGGTGCTGCGGCGCGACCTGGGCGAGTTCGGGGCGCCCGCGCCACGTCCGCTGCCGGACCGGGCGCTGCTGCGCCTCGCGCGGCCGGTGCTCCGGGGCCTCGCGCCCACCGCGTGCGTGGCCACCGCCGACGCGGTCGCCGCGCTCACCTACGACGACGGCCCGCACCCGGACCACACGCCGGGGCTGCTCGACCTGCTCGCCGACCGGGGCCTGCGCGCCACGTTCTTCGTGCTCGCGGACGCGGCCGAGGCGCACCCCGAGCTCGTGCGTCGCCTCGTCGCCGAGGGCCACGAGCTCGCGCTGCACGGCCCCGACCACGGGCGGCTCAACCGGCTGCAGGACGCCGAGGCGGTCCGCGTGGTCGCCGACGCCCGGCGCCGGGTCGAGGCCGTCGCGGGCGTCCCCGTCACCCTGTTCCGCCCGCCCTACGGCGCGCACCGGCCCCGGTCGCTGCGCGGCTGGACCCGGTCCGGGCTCGACGTCGTCATCTGGTCCGGGTGGGCCGAGGACTGGGTCGACGCCCCGGTCGCCGACGTCGCGGCCCGCGCCCGCGCGGCGCTGCACCCCGGCGGGATCCTGCTGCTGCACGACACCCGGGCCGACCCCGAGACGCTGGCCCCCGGCGAGTCGCTGCCCACGTTCGACAAGGCCGCCGTCACCGCGGCGCTCGTCGACCCGCTGCTCGCCGAGGGCTGGACCTTCGACACCGTCGGCGGCCTGCTCGGCCGGTACCCCCGGGTCCGCTCGGTGTTCCGGGAGCTGATGTCGTGAGCGGGCTCCGGGACGGCGTCGCGCGACCCGCGGGCGTCGAGCTCACCGTCGTCGTCGCCGCGTTCGACGCCGAGGCCACCCTCGGCGCGCAGCTCGACGCCCTCGCGGCGCAGTGCGTGCCGTTCCCCTGGGAGCTCGTCGTCGCCGACAACGGCTCGACCGACGGCACCGCGGACCTGGCCCGCTCCTACGCGGACCGGCTGCCGGTCCGCGTGGTCGACGCCTCCGCCACCCGCGGGGCCGGCGCGGCCCGCAACGTGGGCGTCGCGGTCGCGCGCGCGCCGCTGGTCGCGTTCTGCGACGCGGACGACGTCGTGGGCGACGGCTGGCTGGTGGCGATGCGCACCGCGCTGCGCACGCACGCGTTCGTCGCAGGGCGGTTCGACGGCGAGCGGCTGAACGGGCCGCGCGTGCTGCGCTCCCGGACGATCCCGCAGACGGCCGGCCTCCAGGAGTCCACGCTGCTGCCCGGGCTGCACGCCGCCGGGGCCGGGAACATGGGCATCCGCGCGGACGTGTTCCGGGCGGTCGGGGGCTTCGACCCGGGCTGCCTGTTCCTCGAGGACACGGACCTGTGCTGGCGCGTGCAGCTCGCCGGGGTGCCGCTGACCTGGGTGCCGGAGGCCGTGCTGCACGTGCGGCTGCGCGGGACGCTGCGCTCGACGCTCCAGCAGGGGTACCACTACGGGTCGGGCGAGCACTGGCTGGCGCTGCGGTACCGGGAGCAGGAGGAGCGGTTGCGGGCGCTCGCGGCTCCCGGGCACGCGGCCGGGGCGGCCGGGGCGGCCGGGGCGAGCGCGCCGGTGGCGTCCTCCGGGGCGGCCGTGACGGCCGCGCACCCGGACGGCCACGTCGGCGTCCGGCGGGCCCTGCACCGCGTGCGCCTCGTCGCGCGCGACCTCGTCCGCGTCCGCTCGGCCGCCGAGTTCCGGTCCTGGTGCTGGGACCTCGGGTTCGGCCTGGGCTTCGCGTTCGCGCGCCTCGACACCCCGAGCCCGGTGGCCGTGACCCGGGTCGCCCCCGGCGGTGCGTCCGCGGCCGCGCCGCCCCCGGCGGACCGCACGGTCCCCGCCCTGTCTCTTCTCCACATCTGACGCTGCCGACGAAAGAAGTGGAGTGTGGATCTC
>NZ_JBYTEP010000049.1:1044-30497 GCF_058792015.1 Cellulomonas sp. EB106-03-03-XG116 | reverse complement strand
CCCCCACACCCAACCCCCCCCCCCCCAGATCAGGCGCCATGTCTCGTGGGCTCGGAGATGGGGAGAAGAGACACGTCCAGGCCCGCGCGGGCGGGCCGGCGGCCGGGCTGCGGGGCGTCCGCGGAGAGCCTGCGCTGCAGCACCTCGGTGCTGACGACGCGGTGCGCGGCCGCCGGGGCGAACCCCAGGCGCGCGAGGAACCGGTGCATGCCGCGCGCGCCGGGCAGCGGCACCGCGAGGACGTCGGTCGCGCCGACCCGGCGCGCCTCCTCCACCACGCCGCCGAGCAGCGCGTGCCCCACGCCGCGGCGCCGGGCGCCCTCGGCCACGTAGACGGCCTCGATCGACACCGTCACCTCGTCGGTGAACAGGCTCGGGCCCACGATCCGGGCGAGCACCAGGCCGCACAGCTCGTCGTCCAGCGTCCCGACCAGGCCCACCGCGCCGGGCTCGGCCACGAGCGCGCCGATCTGGTGCCGCAGCCGGTCGGCGTCGTCGGTGCAGAGCTGCGCCCCGACCAGGGACTCGGAGCGGGCCGCGAGGCTCAGCGAGACGAGGACGTCCAGGTCCTCGGGACGGGCGGGACGGACGGCGACGGGCGAACGCACGGTGCGACGACCTCCTGGACTACTCGGACGGCGCGGTGACACCGGTGTCCCCGCGATCCTGCTGCGCCCCCCGCGGCATCGCCCGATCATGGCGCACGACGTGGGCGTCTGCCTAGTCGCGGGAGCGCTCCCCTCCGGTCGCCGCGCGCGGAGGCGCAGGTCACCGCGCGGCGCCGTGGCGCGTCTCACTCCACCGGGTGAACGCTGCTCCGTCCGGGCGGCGCCGCCGGACACCTCCTGCGGTCCCCTCCCGGACGAATCGGACACGCCGCACGGCGCGCCGACGTGACCTACGTCTCAAACCTGCTTGTAATCGCCCCGAAACGCAGCATCCCTACTGTCACGCCAACCCACTCGCGGCCTCCTGACCCTCCGCGAGCCCGCTGCCGACAGGTCGACCCCGTCGACCACGACCGGACGGAGGACCAGGTGCGCCGAGTCGCGACCAGGGACCGTTCCACCGCCGGGGCGCACGCCGCCCTCGGCGTGCTCCTCCTCGCAGTTCTCTTCCTCCTCGCCGTGCCGGGCACCGCCCGCGCGGCCGTGGCCGGGTGCGTCGCCGACGCCGCGACCGGCTGCATCAACGGCACGATCCGCACGGCGGACCAGCAACCCGCGGTCGGCGTCGTCCTCGACGTCGAGGGTCCGGGCGGGACGACGCAGGCCACCACGGACGCCGAGGGCCGCTGGACGGCGGCCGTCACCGAGGCCGGCACGTACACCGTCACCCTCGACGAGGCCACGCTGCCCGCCGGCGAGAGCCTGCGGGACCCGGCCCAGAACCCGCGCACCGTCACGGTCGCGCTCGGGTCGTCCGCCGGGGCGCTGTTCCCGCTGGGCGCGCCCGCGGACACCGGCGGCGGTAACGGCTCCGACGAGGACCCCGACGCCGCGCCCGACCCGGAGAGCACCGCGCCCGCGGACAGCGCAGGTGAGGTCGGCGCACCCGTGGGCAGCTCGGACACGGGCTCGTTCTCCTGGGGCCGGCTCGCCCAGCAGGCCAGCAGCGGCCTCGTGTTCGGCGTGCTGCTCGCCCTCGCGTCGGTCGGCCTGTCGCTGATCTACGGCACGACCGGCCTGTCCAACTTCGCGCACGGCGAGCAGGTCACGCTCGGCGCCATCGTCGCCTACCTGGCGGTGCAGTCCTTCGGGCTGCCGCTGCTCGTCGCCGGCGTGGTCGCCGTGCTGGTGGGCGCCGCGTCCGGCTGGATCCAGGACGCCGGGATCTGGCACCCGCTGCGCAAGCGCCGGGTGGGCACGACCCAGCAGATGATCGTCACGATCGGCCTGTCGATGGCGCTGCAGTACACGTACCAGTTCTTCTTCGGCGGCGGCGCGCTGCGCATCGTCACCACCACGCCGACGATGGTCACGCTCGGCCCGGTGCGGATCAGCGCCACCTCGCTGTGGTCGCTGCTCATCGCCGCCGTCGTGCTGGCGGGCGTCGCGTACTTCCTGCTCGGCACCCGGGTCGGCCGCGCCACCCGCGCGGTGTCGGACAACCCGGCGCTGGCCGCGGCGTCGGGCATCACGGTCGACCGGATCGTCCGGCTGGTCTGGGTGCTCGGTGCGGCGCTGGCGGCGCTGGGCGGCGTGCTCATGGGCCTCTACCTCAACGCGACCTCCTGGAACATGGGCGGCGCCCTGCTGCTCCTGATGTTCGCGGCGGTCACGCTCGGCGGCCTCGGGCAGGCGTTCGGCGCGCTGGCCGGGTCGATCGTCATCGGCCTGGTCGTCGAGATGTCGAACCTCGTCATCCCGAGCGACATGCGCTACGCCGGCGCCCTGCTCATCCTCATCCTCGTCCTGCTGCTGCGGCCCCAGGGCATCCTCGGCCGCGCCGAGCGGATCGGTTAAGGAGCCGACATGGACTGGTCCCGCATCCTCGTCAACGTCGCGGGCGAGATCTTCGCCCCGACGACCGCCGCCTACGCGCTCGCCGCCATCGGCCTCAACGTGCACTTCGGCCTCACGGGCCTGCTGAACTTCGGCCAGGCCGGGTTCATGCTGCTCGGCGCCTACGGCTTCGCGATCTCCACCATCGCCGGCTGGCCGCTGTGGGCCGCCGTGCTCGTCGCGATCGCCTGCGCCGCCGTGTTCGGCCTGCTGCTCGGCATCCCGACCCTCAAGCTCCGCGGCGACTACCTGGCGATCGTCACCATCGCCGCCGCGGAGATCGTCCGGCTCGTCGGCCGGTCGACCGCGCTCACCGAGCTGACCGGCGCGTCGTCCGGCCTGCGCGGCAACTCCTACAAGGACACCTTCCAGGACGCGTCGCCGTTCCCGGACGGGACGTTCGCCCTCGGGCCGTTCGAGTACGCGATGAACGCCTCGAACTCCTGGTGGGTGCGCATCGTCGGCTGGGCCGTCGTCGCCCTCGCCTGCCTGCTCGTGTGGCTGCTGATCCGCAGCCCGTGGGGCCGGGTGCTCAAGGGCATCCGGGAGGACGAGGACGCCGTGCGCTCGCTCGGCAAGAACGTCTACTCCTACAAGATGCAGGCCCTGGTGCTCGGCGGCGTGATCGGCGCCGTCGCGGGCATCATCTACGTCCTGCCACGCGCCGTGCAGCCCGACTCGATGGGACGCCCGATGACGTTCTTCATCTGGACGATCCTGCTGCTCGGCGGGGCCGCGACGGTGTTCGGGCCCGTCCTCGGGTCGATCATCTTCTGGGTGTCGCTCATGCTCATCAAGTCGGTCATGCGCGCCGGGGTGCCCGAGTCGATCATGCGCACCGAGCAGATCGAGCAGTTCGGCTGGATCATCGTGGGCGTCACGCTGATGCTCCTGGTGATCTTCCGGCCACAAGGCATCCTCGGCGACAAGAAGGAGCTGGCGATCGATGTCCGCTGACCTCCCCCGGGGCCACGTCCCCGCCGCCACGCCGCACGCCACCACCGCGTCCGGCCGGGACCGCGTCACCGCCGACCTGGCGCACGTCGCGCACACCCCCGGCGTGCCCAAGCCCGACGCGATCGTCGTCGCCGACCAGGTCACCCGGCACTTCGGCGGCATGACCGCCGTCGACGTCGGGCACCTCGAGGTGCAGCGCGGCGCGATCACCGCGCTCATCGGGCCGAACGGCGCCGGCAAGACGACGCTGTTCAACCTGCTCACCGGGTTCGACAAGCCGTCGACCGGCACCTGGTCCTTCGAGGGCCGGTCCCTGTCGGGGGTCTCGGCGGCGCGGGTCGCCCGGTCCGGCATGGTGCGCACGTTCCAGCTCACCAAGGCGCTGTCGCGCATGACCGTGATCGAGAACATGAAGCTCGGCGCCACGAGGCAGTCCGGCGAGAACCTGTTCACCGCCCTGATCCCGCCGCTGTGGAAGGCGCGGGAGAAGGAGATCACCGAGCAGGCCGAGGAGCTGCTGGTCCGGTTCAAGCTCGACGCCAAGCGCGACGACTACGCCGGGTCCCTGTCCGGCGGCCAGCGCAAGCTGCTCGAGATGGCGCGCGCGCTGATGTCGAAGCCCACGATGGTCATGCTCGACGAGCCGATGGCCGGCGTGAACCCCGCGCTCACCCAGTCGCTGCTCGGGCACATCCAGGCCCTGCGCGAGGAGGGCACCACGGTGCTCTTCGTCGAGCACGACATGCACATGGTCCGGCACATCTCGGACTGGGTGGTCGTGATGGCCGAGGGCAGGATCGTCGCCGAGGGCCCGCCCGAGGACGTCATGGCCGACCAGGCCGTCATCGACGCCTACCTCGGCGCGCACCACGACACCGACCTCGGCGACGACGCGCTGCTGGACGACGGCAGCATCGAGCAGCTCGAGGCCGAGGAGCAGGCGAACCAGGCGGCGGCCGCGGCGGCCGCCTCCCCGACGACCGAGGAGGGCTCGCGATGAGCACCGCCGTGCAGGGGTCCGACCCCTCGACCGTCCACCGCGGCGCGCCCGCCGGGGAGCCGCTGCTCGCGGCGACCGACCTGGTGGCCGGCTACGTGCCGGGCGTCAACATCCTCAACGACTGCAACCTGGTCGTGCACCCCGGCGAGCTCGTCGGCATCATCGGCCCGAACGGCGCGGGGAAGTCGACGCTGCTCAAGGCGCTGTTCGGGCTCGTGGCCATCCGGTCCGGCTCGGTCGTGCTGAAGGGCGAGGAGATCACGAACCACCGGGCCGACTCGCTGGTCCGGCGCGGCGTCGGGTTCGTGCCGCAGACCAACAACGTGTTCCCGTCGCTGTCCATCCAGGAGAACCTGGAGATGGGGCTGTTCCAGGCGCCGAAGCGGTTCACCGAGCGGTTCGACTTCATCGTCGACCTGTTCCCGGTGCTGGGCGAGCGGCGCAAGCAGCGCGCCGGGTCGCTGTCCGGCGGCGAGCGGCAGATGGTCGCGATGGCCCGCGCGCTGATGATGGACCCGTCGGTGCTGCTGCTCGACGAGCCGTCCGCCGGCCTGTCGCCGGTGCGTCAGGACGAGACGTTCCTGCGCACCCGGAAGATCAACAAGGCCGGGGTGTCGGTGGTCATCGTCGAGCAGAACGCCCGACGCTGCCTGCAGATCTGCGACCGGGCGTACGTGCTCGACCAGGGGTCGAACGCCTACTCCGGCCCGGGGCGCGAGCTGATGAACGACGCGAAGGTGATCGAGCTGTACCTCGGCACCCTGGCGACGGACGTCGAGGCCGCCGCGGCGGACCGCCCGCCGACCGCGCCGCCGGCACCGCCCGCCGACCCGCCGGCGCCGCCGGCCGCGCCCTCGGCGCCGCCGGCCGGCTGAGGGCCGCCGCCCGAGGGCGGCTGATCACGAGTGCACATCGGACACGTCGAGTGCCTATCCCCCGGATAGGCACTCGACGTGTCTGGTAGGCACTCGACGTCGTCGGTGCCGGCGGGCGCGCGGTGCCGGTTGCGCGCGAGGTCGTCGGGTACGCCGGCGGCTCAGGCGCGGAACCGCCGACCCCGGCGGCGAGGCCCGGGAGGGCACGTCCCGTGCGCGCGGTCAGGCGTGCACGTGTCCGTCGTGCTCGTGCGCGCGGTCAGGCGCGCACGTGGTCGTGCTCGTGCACGTGCACGTGACCGTCGTGGTCGTGCACGTGCGCGTGGTCGGCGTCCTCGTCGAACGGCGGCATGCCCAGGCGCGCGCGGACCTCCGGGCGGCGCAGCGGCGGCACCGTCGCCGGCGGGCGCCGCCGCTCGGGCAGCTCGTCGAGCAGCCGCGTCACGATGGCGGCGATCTCGTCGACCGCGCGGTCGAGCGGCTCGGCCGTCGCGGCGCTCACCGACTGCACGCCGGTGACCTTGCGGACGAACTGACGGGCCGCGGCCACGATCTCCTCGTCGGTCGCGGCGGGCTCGAGGCCCCGCAGCGTGGTGATGTTCCGGCACATGCCGCCCACGGTAGGTCGGCCCCCGCCGCGCGGGAAGCCCCCCGGGTGTCCGGGACGCGCCTCAGCCGGCCGACGGGTAGACGATCTGCTGCACGGCCCACCGGTTGCCGTCGGGGTCGGCGAAGAACAGGAACCGCCCCCAGGGGTAGTCCTGCACCTCCCCCACGTCGAGCCCGCGGCCGGCGAGGTCCTCGCGCGCAGCCTCGATGTCCGCGACGACGAGCTGCAGCCCCTCGACGGAGCCGGGCGGCATCGTCGTCAGCCCGGTCCCGATCGCGATGGACGCCCCCGAGCCGGGTGGCGTCAGCTGCACGAACCGGATGCCGCCGCCGACCTCGTGGTCGTGGTCGAGCACGAACCCGGCGCGCTGCGTGTAGAAGTCCTTGGCCCGGTCCACGTCGGAGACGGGCACCTGCACGAGCTCCAGTCGGTAGTCCATGCCCGGACGCTACGCCCGAGGACCGACACGGCCCTCGCCCGCCGGGGACGACCGAGGGCCCGGGACGCCGCACGCGTCCCGGGCCCTGGTCGCCCGGAGGCCGGTCCCCTGCTCCGGCCCGAGGCTCAGGCGTCCGTCGTCACTCGCCGACGGAGCCCTCGACCGCCTTCACCCAGACGTTCTTGTTGTCGGCGCCGTACTTGTACACGCCGATGAACGCGGACGACGGGTCGTTGTCCTCGTTGAACGGTCCGACGCCGGCCTGGCCGACGTACTGGATGTCCTCGCCCGCGTCGAGCAGCTCGACGCAGTCCGCGTAGGAGGTGCACTCCTCGCCGCCGTCGGCACCCGACACCGCGGCCATGTTGGCCTGGATCGTGGGGCCGTCGGTGCCGCCGCCCTTGACCGCCGCGAGGGCCGCCAGGATGGTCGCGTCGTACGACTCGGGGCCGTAGGCGTAGTCCGTCAGCGCGGGGTCGACCTCCTTCAGGCGGGCCTGGAAGTCGTCGCTCGGGAACGCGCCGGGGATGGTGCCCTGCGCGCCCTCGAGGGTGCCCGGGTCGAAGTCCGCGGAGTAGTCGGCCGTGTTGCCGTCGACCATGTAGATCGTGGCCGGGTCGACGCCGGCGGCGACGAGCTCCGGGATGATCTGCTTGGTCTGCTCGAACGCCAGGACCACGACGGCGTCGGGGCTGGTCGCCATGAGCGCGGTGACGTCGGTCGCGAAGCTGCTCGCGGCCGGGTCGAACTCCTCGCCCTCGTTGCCGTAGACGACCGTGGCGCCGGCCTCCTCGACGGTCGACTTGACCACGTTGCGCAGCGAGGTGCCGTAGTCGTCGTTGAACACCAGGATGCCGATGTTCGCGTGGCCGTCGCCGGTGATGAGGTTGCCCAGCGCGGCGCCCTGGACGGTGTCCGGCGGCGCGGTGCGGAAGTAGAAGTCCGAGTAGCCCGACAGGGACGTCGCGGTGTTCGCCGGGGAGATCTGCACGATCTCGGCGCCGGTGATGTCGTCGACGACGTTGAGCGTGACCGACGAGGACGCCGCACCGACGATGACCTGGACGTCCTGCGAGATGAGGTCCGTGACCGACTGGGTCGCGACCTCGGCGTGGTCGGCGTCGGACGAGTCCGCGTGGATGACCTCGACGTCCGAGCCGAGGACGCCGCCCGCCTCGTTGATCTCCTGGACGGCCAGGTCGACGCCCGCGATCTCGGGCGGGCCGAGGTACGCCAGCGTGCCGGTCTGGGGCAGCAGGGTGCCGATGATCAGCGGGCCGGCGTCGCCGTCCGCCGTCTCGTCGCCGCCCGACCCGCCGTCGTCGCCGCCGGCGCACGCGGTGAGCACGAGCGCGACGGCGCCGGCGAGAGCCGCCGCCTGGACGGCATGTGTCGTACGAATCATGCGTGGTACTCCTGTCGGTGAGTACTGCCTGCCGGGACCCCCGGCCGGATGCCGGGGGCGAGCCACCGGCGGTGTGTGGCCGTGAAGGTATGCGCCCCATGTGTCCGCCGCGTGTCGTGCATGTCACACCGGATGACCGGTGCCGATTCGTGACCTTCCCGCGGGAAGGCGCGGATCGTGGCACGACACGCCGACCGGGTGTGGCGTGGATCACATCGTGGACACGACAGGCTGCGCCGACAGCACGAGGCCCGGCCCACCGTGCGGTGGACCGGGCCTCGGGAGACTCAGGACGCGGGGATCAGGAGGCGCCGCCGACCTGGTCGATGACGGCGTCGGCGACCTCGCGCATGGTGAGGCGGCGGTCCATGGACGTCTTCTGGATCCAGCGGAACGACTCCGGCTCCGTCAGGCCCATCTTGGTCATGAGCAGGCCCTTGGCGCGGTCGACGCGCTTGCGGGTCTCGAACCGCTCGGCGAGGTCGGCGACCTCGGACTCGAGCGCCGTGATCTGCGCGTAGCGGGAGATCGCGATCTCCACCGCCGGCAGCAGGTCGGCCGGGCTGAACGGCTTGACCACGTAGGCCATGGCGCCGGCATCCCGGGCGCGCTCGACGAGCTCGGTCTGCGAGAAGGCGGTGAGCAGCACGACCGGCGCGAGGTGCGCCTTCGCGATGCGCTCTGCCGCGGAGATGCCGTCGAGCACGGGCATCTTGACGTCCATGACGACGACGTCGGGCTTGAGCTCGGTCGCGAGGGCCACGGCTCGCTCGCCGTCGCCCGCCTCGCCCACGACGTCGAAGCCCGCCTCGCGGAGCGTCTCGACGACGTCCATCCGGATGAGGGCCTCGTCCTCCGCCACGACCGCGCGGCGGGCGGGCTTGGCGGCCGCCTCGGGCGCCTGCTCGGCCGCGCGGGCCTGCGGGATGTCGAGGTCGAGGGTGGGTTCGGCGGCGTTCTCGTCGCCGCTCGGCGTCGCGTCCTGGGTGCTCACGAGGAGAGATTCTAGGACCTCGGGCGGTTCCGGCGCGTCCCCGGGCCTGTGAACCTGCGCACGCCGACCGGTCGGTAGCGATCGCGGGGACGGCGCGCCTCCGGCCGTGCGGGGGTCACGCGGCGCCGTCGACCACCGACCGTGGGTCCGCGACCGCCGCCGGCGCCGCCCGCTGCACCGGGCGCACCGGTCCCGCCGGACGCGTCCGCAGCCACCGCGCGAAGGCGGCCGCGGGCATCGGCCGCCCGTGGAGGTAGCCCTGGACGCGGTCGCAGCCGAGCTCACGGAGCAGGTCCTCCGTCTCCCGGTCCTCGACGCCCTCCGCGACGAGCCGCAGACCCAGGTGGTGCGCGAGCTCCACGGTGCCCGACACGATCGCCCGCGTGCGCGGGTCCGCGAGCGCCCGGGCGGTGAACGAGCGGTCCAGCTTCAGCTCCTCCGCCGGGAGGTCGTTGAGGTAGGCCAGCGAGGAGTAGCCGGTGCCGTAGTCGTCGATGCTCAGGCCGATGCCGCGGTTCGCCAGCCGGTGGGTCACCTCGACGGCGCGGTCCGGGTCGTCCATCAGCGTGGTCTCGGTGATCTCGAGCACCAGCGCACCCGGCGCGAGCCCCGACCGCGCGAGCGCGTCGTCGACCACCTCGAGCAGACCCGGCTCGCCCAGGCTCGACGTGGAGAGGTTGACCGCGACGCGCACGGCGCACCCCTGGTCCGCCCAATCCGCTGCCGCGCGGGTGGCCTGGTCGAGGACGCGCCGGGTGAGCCGGCCCATGAGCCCGTGCTCCTCGGCGAGCGCCAGGAACGCGGACGGCGGGAGGACACCGTGCTCGGGGTGCTCCCAGCGCACCAGCGCCTCGGCGCCGACGACCCGGCCGTCTGCGGCGTCGACCTGCGGCTGGAAGTGCGTGGTGATGCGCCCGTCCCGCGGGTGGCCGTCCACGTCGAGCGCTCGGCGCAGCGCGTCCACCCGATCGCGCTCGTCCCGCGCCCGCGCGTCCGACTCGCGGTCGTACAGCCGCACGCCGCCCCCGGCCGCCTTGGCGTCGTACATCGCGGCGTCCGCGCACCGCAGCAGACCGGACGCCGCGCGGGCACCCACGGCCGTCGTCGCGACGCCGACGCTCGCCTCGAGCCGGACGACGCGCCCCTCGACCCCGATCGGCCGGGTCAGCTCGCGCCGCAGCTCCCGTCCGAGCGCCACCGCGGCGTCCGCGTCGGCGTCCACGAGGGCGACGGCGAACTCGTCGCCCCCGAGCCGCGCCACGAGACCCCGGCTGCCGACGGTCCCTGCCAGCCGGGCGGCAGCAGCCCGGATGACGCCGTCGCCGACGGCGTGCCCGAACCGGTCGTTGACCTCCTTGAACCGGTCGAGGTCGATCACCAGGAGGGCGCCGCGCGGATCGGCCGCGACGGCGCGGACGTGCTCGACGAGGGCGCGGCGGTTGGCGACCCCCGTCAGCGGGTCGGTGCGGGCCTCCTGCCGCACCGTGGCCAGCTGCGCGAGGTCGCGCACGAGCCGCAGCACCCGGGCACCGCCGCCCACCACCGCGACCGCGGCGAGCGCGGACGACACCGGGTTCTCCCCCGGCACCAGCGCGTCCACCACCAGGATCACCACGCCCGCGGCCATCACGACGAGGGCGCCCAGCGTCGTGTCCTGGGACGCCGCCTCCTGCGGCGGGAGGGCGCGCGCCCGCCCGACGCGGAGCACCGCCGTGACCAGCACCAGACCTGCCCACGCCACGACGACGACCGCGCCGGGCGTCGCGCCGGGCCCGCGGAGCAGAGTCGTCAGCTCGATGGCCGCGACCAGCGCCAGGGCGAGGGCCAGCGCCCACGCCCGCAGGTCGCGGCGCAGACCGGCGATCGCGAGCACGGTGCCCGCGGTGCCCAGGGCCACCATCAGCGCCGCGAGCCGGACCAGGACGAGCTGGGTCGCCCACCACGGGGCGCTGCCCGCCGCATCGCCGACGAGGAGGTTCCCGATCGACAGGACGGCAGCCCCCGCGCTGACGCCGTTGAGCCAGTCCCCCGGGTCGGAGAGCGCCGAGCGGATCCGGTTCCAGTGCACGAGCCCGTGGTACAGCGCAGCGGCGGTGAGGACCGCGGCGGCGGTGAAGGCCGCGCCGTGCGGCCCGCCCACGGACGCCAGGACGGCCTCGGTCGCGAGGCCGCCGGCGAGCGACCAGGCGGCCACGGCTGCCCACCGCCACGTGACGTGGTCGCCGTCCCGGTGCCGGTCGGACCCCCGGAGCATCCCGCCCGCGAGCGCAGCGGCGGCCGACGCGGCCACGATGAGCGCGACGGGCGCGGGTCCCCGCAGAGCCAGCGCGGCGGCGGCCAGCGCGGCGGCGGCCAGCGCGGCGGCGGTCGCGAGCAGGACGGCGGAGCGGGTCCGGGGGCGCGGGGCGCGGCCGGGAGGGGTGGTGGTCATCGGGGCTTTCCTGGTGTCGGGCGGGCGCGAGGAGCGCGCCACCGGCTGCGTCGTCGCCGCCCGGGCCGTCGTCGACCGTCCGGGGGACGCACCGTCCGCCCGGTGCACGACGAGGATGCGCCCCGCCGTGCGGCACCGGCGACCGGGGAGCGGGTGAATCGCCTGGTGGTGCGGGTGACCGGTCGCGCGACCTGCAGGCTCCGGCACGGGCGGACTCCCCGATCAGGCGTCGCCGCGGACCCGCTCGACCCAGTCGGCCAGCAGCCCGGCGAGCACCGCCGGGCGCTCGTGCGGCAGCGCGTGGCCCGCCCCCTCGACGACCGCGACCGTCGCGCGCGGGTAGCGCCGGAGCAGCCCGAGCGCCCCCGCGTACCCCACGAACGAGTCCCGGCGGCCGGCGACGACCAGCACCGGGCCGTCGTACGGGGTCACCCCCGGCCCGTCCAGCCCCGTGATCTCCCAGCGCTCCCCGATCCGCGCGTTCGCCGGGCCGTCCGCGAGCGCCGCGCCCGGCTCCACGAACCGCCGGTACCGGTCGAGCATCGCCGGCGTCTGGACCACGAAGTACCCGCGGAACTCCGCGTCCCCGAGGTCGTCGTCCCGGACGACGGGCTCGTGCGCCGGGACGTCGTGCCCGCCGGCGACCAGCGGGCAGACCAGCGCCAGCCCGGCGACGAGGTCGGGGCGCCGCGCCGCGATCCCCCGGGCGTCGTGGGCGCCCGCCGAGTGCCCGGCGAGCAGCACCGGCTCGCCGCCCGCCTCCTGCGCCACCGCCTCGACGAACCCGGTCAGCACGTCGACGACGTCGTCCTCGGAGCGCAGCGCGGGCGGCGCGGGGGTCCGGCCGTGCCCGGGGACGTCCGGGTACACCCGGCGCAGCCCGCCGACGGCCGCGAGGGCGGGGTCGAGGCAGGCCTCGGGCTCCCGGTGGTCGACCCCGGCCCCGTGCAGGACCACGACGGTGCGGCCGTGGCCGTGGGCGACGTGGTGCACCGGTACCCCGTGCGTCGTGAGCTCCATGCGCATCACCCCCGGTCGGCCGAGGACGACGGCGCCGTCGTCCCCGTGCCCGTCCAGGATGCCGCCCGGGACCCCGGCGCTGTCGACCCCCGGACCCGCCCGAGGACGACGCAGCGCCCGGGCACGAGGTGCCCGGGCGCTGCGGCTGCGGAGCGGACGACGGGATTCGAACCCGCGACCCTCACCTTGGCAAGGTGATGCTCTACCACTGAGCCACGTCCGCACGGCCTCGTCCTCGACCCGTTCCCGGGCCGCGAGGCGAGATAGGACAGTACAGGGCGCGCGAGGCTTTCGCGAAACCGCGACGCGCCGCCGTCGGGCGCGTCAGGGGGTGCGGCGCGAACCGCCGATCGCCGCCAGCCGCTCGACCAGGGGGTCCGCCGACAGCGCTTCGACAGCCACCTCGACGACCCCGCCCGGCACGTCGAGCGCGAGGACCTCCAGCCCCGGCGCGACGCGCAGCGCCGCCTCCCGCCCCGTGCGCCGACCGGTCCGGCGCACCCCGTCGACCGCGAGCCGCACGGGCGCCCGCCGCAGGGGCCGCATGCCCAGCGCGAGGCGGACGACGGTGATCCCCGTCCCGTCGACGTCGAGCACGGCGGCGACCCAGCGCCGGCCGAGGCCGGTGTCGCCGTCCGCTGCCCGCACGGACGCCTCGAACCGTCCCGTGCGCGCGCCGGTGACGGCCCGGCGGCGTCGCCGCGCCGTCGACAGGACGTCGCCGAGCCCCACCCCGACCGCCGCGGCGCCGCCGATCACCCACCCCGTGCTGAGGTCCTGGTGGAACACCCAACGCGCGAGGGCGGCTCCCGCGGCGGCGCCGAGCACCCCGGCGACGAGGACGACGAGGACGGTCGAGCGACGGGACCCCATCGAGCCAGCATGACGGCTCGGGGCTGCCGGCGGGCGGGAACGGCGCCCGCGTACCGCAGCCGCGGTACGCGGGCCGCGCCGTCCGGCCGATCCGCACGCCGCCGGCATCGGTCATGCTGGGCGCCACCGCCGCACCCGCGCCCGCCGCGCGGGCGGCCCCACCCCCACCCCGAGAGGCCCCGTGTCCGCCGAGCACCCCCGCGACCGCGTCGCCGCCGCGGCGCGCCGCCTCGCCGGGCTCGGCCGGGGCGGGGCCCCCACGCGCGGTCAGCTCGCCGTCACCGTCGCGACCCTCGCCGTCATGGTCACCACGGCGAGCGTCCGCACCGGCCAGCACGACGTCCCGGGGCCGGGGCTCGCGGTCGCCGTCCTCGGGGCGTGGCTCCCACTGCTGGCCCGCACCTACCGCCCGGTGCTCGCGCTGCTCGGCACGCTCGCCGCGGAGACGTGCATCCTCGCGTTCCTCGTCGTGCCCGCCGACGTCGCCGCGCGGACGGAGGGCATGGGCGCCTACCAGCCGGTGCCGCTCGCGACGATGGTGGCGGTGGCGACGCTCGCGTCGCGGGTGCCCGCGCGGACCGGCTGGGCCGTGGGCGTCGCGGCGGGCGGCTACCTCGGGCTCGTCGGCGTCACGCAGAACTCGAGCACCACCTACCTGACCGACCTGGTGCTGTTCTACCTGGTGGTCACCGCCGCCGCCGTCGGGGTCTGGCGGTCCGGCCGGGCCGAGCGCGCCCGGCGGGAGGCGCGGCGCCGGGAGGCCGAGACGCAGGAGGCGGTGCTGGAAGAGCGGCTGCGGATCGCGCGCGAGCTGCACGACGTCCTCGCGCACAACCTCACGCTGGTCAACGCCCAGGCCGGGGTCGCGCGGTACCTCATGCGCACCGACGCGGCCGCCGCCGACCGCGCCCTCGGCGACATCGCGCAGCACACCGGGCGGGCGATCGACGACCTGCGCGCCACGATCGGGCTGCTGCGCCGAGGAGGCGAGGACGCCAGCGGGGGCGACGCCGGGGACCACCTGCGCCCGGTGCCGGGCCTGGCCGCGATGGACGAGCTCGTCGCCACGCTGGCGTCCGCCGGCACCACGGTGTCCGTGACGCGGACCGGCGCGCCGGCGGAGCTCGCGCAGCACGTCGACCTCGCGGCGTACCGGATCGTGCAGGAGGCGTCGACCAACGCCGCCAAGCACGCGCCCGGCGCGCCCGTCGACGTCGCCCTCGCGTGGTCGGACGACGGCGTGCGCGTCCGCGTGACCAACCCGCTGCCGACCGGCCCCGCGGCGGCCCGGCAGGCGGCGCCCGGGACGGGTCACGGCCTGATCGGGATGCGCGAGCGCGCCGCGTCCGTGGGCGGGTCCTTCCGGGCGGGCCCCGCCCCCGGCGGCCTCTTCGAGGTCGTCGCCACCCTGCCCGCCACCTCCCCCGCCCGACCCGACCAGGGAGACGACCGATGACCCCGATCCGCGTGGTGCTCGCCGACGACCAGGCGCTGCTCCGTGCCACGTTCCGCCTGCTGCTCGACGCGACCGACGACGTGCTCGTCGTCGGGGAGGCGGCCACGGGCGCCGAGGCGGTGCGGCTCGCCCGCAGCACGCTCGCCGACCTGGTGCTGATGGACATCCGGATGCCCGAGGTCGACGGGATCGAGGCGACCCGGCGGATCACCGCGGACGAGGCGCTGGCCGGGGTCAAGGTCCTGGTGCTGACGACCTTCGAGGACGACGAGCTCGTGCTGAGCGCGCTGCGCGCGGGCGCCAGCGGCTTCCTCGGCAAGGGCGTGGAGCCCGAGGCGCTGATCGACGCGATCCGCACGGTCGCCGCCGGGGACCAGCTGCTCTCCCCCGCCGCGACCCGCGCCGTCATCGCCTCGGTCGTCGAGCGCCCCGAGCCGCGCCCGCGGACCGAGCCGGCGGGGTTCGCCGACCTGACCGCGCGCGAGCGCGAGATCACGGCGCTCGTCGCGGCCGGGCTGTCGAACACCGAGATCGCGGGCCGGCTGTACATCAGCCCCGCGACCGCGAAGACGCACGTCAACCGCGCGATGCTGAAGACGGGGGCACGGGACCGGGCGCAGCTGGTGTACCTCGCGTACGAGGCGGGCCTCGCGCAGGGGGCGTGAGCGGTGCCCCGAGTGGGATTCGAACCCACACTGGATCGGGTTTGAGCCGATTGCCTCTGCCGTTGGGCTATCGGGGCGCCGCACCAGGCTACCGGCGCGTGGGCGGCCCCCCGACCGCCGCGCCCGCGTCCGCCGGCACCCGCTCGGGCGCCGGCAGCACGCCCGCCCGCGCCAGGGACCCCAGCCACGCCAGGCTCGGCTTCGGCGTCCGGGCGAACGTCGACCGGTCGACCGCGACCAGCCCGAACGTCGGCCGGTAGGACCCCCACTCGTAGTTGTCGAGGAGTGACCAGTGCAGGTACCCCCGCACGTCGCAGCCGTCCTCGACGGCCGCCGCGAGGCCCGCGAGCGCCCCGGAGGTGTAGGCGATCCGCCGCTCATCGTCGGCGGTCGCGATGCCGTTCTCGGTGACCAGCATCGGCACGCCGCCCGTCACCTCTCGGGTGTGCCGGAGCGCGTGCCCGAGCGCCGCCGGGTAGTACTCCCAGCCGATGAGCGTCCGCTCCGCGTCCGCGGGGTGCTCGACCGGGCCGTCCGGGCCGATGACGGTGCGCAGGTACGCCTGCACCCCCACGAAGTCGTCGTCGCGGGACTGCTCGAGGAAGAAGTCCTCCCGCCAGTACGCCCAGTCGTCGCGGACGTCCTCCGCTCCGGGGAGCGCCTGGTAGTCCTGGTTCGCCACCGACCAGCCCGAGCGCACGTGCCCGAGCCCGCGCAGCACCTCGACCGCGGCGTGGTGCGCGGCGGCGATCACCCGGGACGCGTGCGGCGACGGCCCGGGCCAGTTGACGCCGACCTCGGTGTCGATCCGGGCCTCCGCCTGGTTGACCATCATGTTCGGCTCGTTGATGGTCACGACCCAGCGCACGCCGTCGAGGACCGCCGCGGCGGCCTCGACGTACCGGCGGAACCGGTCGACGACGTCCGGGGCGTACCAGCCGCCCTCGCGGTGCTGCCAGGCCGGCACGGTGAAGTGGTGCAGCGTGACGACCGGCTCGACGCCGCGGTCCCGGCAGGTGTCGATCATCCGCCGGTAGTGGTCGAGCTGGGCGCGGGACACCTCGTCGCGCTCCGGCTCGATCCGGGCCCACTCGAGGGAGAACCGGTAGGCGGTCAGGCCGGCGTCGGCGAGCAGCCGGATGTCCTCGGGGTACCGGTGGTACGAGTCGCAGGCGTCGCCGGACACCTCCTCGACGTGCGTGCCGGGCTGGTGCTCCAGCAGCCAGTTGCTCGCGTTGGTGTTGCCGCCCTCGACCTGGTGGCCCGCGGTGGCGGCGCCCCAGAGGAAGCCGTCGGGTGCGGGGACGGTGCCGGGCAGGGGCGGGGTGGCGCGCAGGGTCATGCGGTGGGTCCTTCCGGGTCGGGCGGTCGCGGGGTCGGTCGGGGGCGGTCGCGGGGTTGCGACCTCACGGGGCGGGCGCGAGGGCCCGGGGTCAGCGCGCCAGGTCCAGCACGGCGTACCCGTGCCCGTCGAGGTGCACGGTGTCGCTCTCGGCCCGGCATCCGCGGGCCAGCACGACGGCCGCGCCCCCGGCCCCCGGGAGCTCCGCCGACACGGGCACGCGTCCCGGGTTCAGCAGCACCGCGAGCGTCCCGCCGCGCAGGTACGTGAAGGGGTACCCGGTCGAGAGCACGCGGACGGGCGACCCGACGTCGAGCCGCCGGTCGGCGTGCCGGAGCGCGATCAGGGTCCGCACGTGGTGCAGCAGCGACCCGGGGTCGGCGACGGCCGCCGCGACGGTGGGCGCGCCGGGCGCCGGGTCCGGGGGCAGGTACCGGGAGTCGAGGGGCGCACCGGGGCCGAAGCCGTCGGCGGCCAGGCCGCCCCACGGCATCGGCGTCCGGGACCCGGCGCGGTCGTACCGCGGGCCGAGGCGCGAGCCCTCGGTCGTCGGCGCGTCCGGCAGGTAGCGCATCCCGATCTCGTCGCCGTAGTAGATCGACGGCATCGACGGCCAGGTCAGGGCGAGCGCCAGCGCGGCCCGCGCCTGCTCGGCGTCCCGGTCGCCCGCGACCAGCCGGGTGAAGTCGTGGTTCGACGTCGGCAGGCCGGTGACGCCGCCACGGCCCGACGCGGTGATGGCGGCGTCCGCCTCCCGCCACGCCGCGACGAACGGCGCGGCGTCGCCGAGCCCGGCGGCGTCGGCCCAGGCGTGCCGCTCCTCCCAGACCTCGTCCACCGTGCCGGCGCCGTTGTTCCAGAGCGAGCGCAGCGCCAGCCCCTCGTTCCCGCCGCCGAACTGCAGGAAGAAGTCGGCGTGGAACCCGGCGGGCACGGACACGCGCGGGTCGCCCCACTCGGCCACGAGCACCCGCCCGGGGTAGGCGGCGTCCACCCAGTCGCGCATCCCGCGCCACAGCCGGCCGGTCTCGACCAGGCCCGGGTCGTCCTTGACGAGTGAGCCCGCCATGTCGACCCGGAACCCGGCGATGCCGCGGTCGAACCAGAACGCCATGATCTCCCGCAGCGCCGCACGGTTGGCCCGCGGGCCCGGGGCGTCGACCGGCTGCCGCCACGGCTGGGCGGGGTCGGGCCGGGCGTAGCCGAAGTTGAGCGCGGGCTGCACGGGGAAGAAGTTCGGCAGGTAGTAGCCGCCGCGCCGGCCCGGGCCCGGCCGGAAGCCGTCGGCGGGCGTCGCCGACCACACGTACCGGTCGTCGGCAGGGTCGTCGGCCGCGGCCCGGAACCACGGGTGCTGGTCGGAGGTGTGCCCGGCGACCAGGTCGAGCAGCACGGCGATCCCGCGGCGCGCTGCCTCGTCCGCGAGCGCCACGAGGTCGTCGTTCGTGCCGTACCGCGGCGCCACCCGGAGGAAGTCGGCGACGTCGTACCCGGCGTCGGCGAACGGCGACGCGAAGCACGGGCTCAGCCACACCGCGTCGACCCCGAGCCAGGCCAGGTAGTCGAGCCGGTCGGCGATGCCACGCAGGTCGCCGATCCCGTCGCCGTCGGCGTCCGCGAACGACTGCGGGTAGATCTGGTAGAGCACCGCGCGGTCGAGCCGCCCGGCCAGGTCCGTCACGCCCATCGGGCCGCCCCCTCCGCGCCGGCGTAACCGAGCGTGGCCGCGTCCGACCCGGGTGGCTGCACCAGCCAGGCCCCGGAGCGCGCGGGCAGCGCGAGCACACCGGGCCCGCGCGCAGGCCCGGACCCCGGCCCCGCCAGCGGCACCCCGTCCCGCTCCAGCGACACCTCCGCCGGCCACGGCGACACGTTGAGCACGTGCACCACCCGCGTCCCGTCCGGCGCAGCCGTCGGCACCACGGCGACGGGCGCGGTCGACGTGGCGACGACGACCGGCTCCGCTCCCAGGGCCCCGAGCAGCGCCGCCCACGCCGGCAGCGCGCACGGCAGGTCGGCCGCGACCAGCAGCGCCTCCCCCGCGCCGCACGGCACCCGGACCACGCACGGCTCGCCGGACCCCGTGACCCGGGCCAGCACGTCCGCGCCCGCCGGCAGCCCCGTCACCGACTGCACGAACCCCGCCCGCACCTCGGCGAGCGGCAGCCGGTCGTCCGCCGGCGTGACCGACGGGAACCGCGTCGCCGACGACTCCGCCCGCGCGCCGGCCGTCACGCCCAGCGCGTCGAGCAGCACCGTGCACGGCTCGCCGAGGGGGTCGAGCGTCGGCACCGGTCCGTGGAGCAGCAGCCGCCCGCCCGCCCGGACCCAGTCCGCGAGCCGCACCTGCACCGACGCGTCCAGCACCGGGGTCGACCCCAGCGCCAGCACGTGCCCCGCGGGCACGCCGGCGAGCGTCCGCGCCCCGGAGGACCCGTCCGCCTGCAGGTCGACGGCGTCCGGCGCGAAGCCGCCCAGCACCAGCGCCCGGGTCAGCACCTCCCGCGGCCCCGAGCCGCGCGACCGCTCGAGGTCCGCGACCTGCGCAGCCTCCCGTGCGGACCCCGGGTACCGGTACTCGGTCAGGTAGTGGTCGGGGACGAACCCGAGCGTCACCGGCGCCGGCTCCGGCCGGGCGGCCCGGAGCAGCGCCGCCGCGTCCGCCACGGCCCGGGTGGCGCCGCGCAGCGCGCCCCACCCCGGCGCGCGCCGGCCCTCGGGGTCCACGGGCGCGGCGAACCCGTGCCGCTCGCCCGTGCTCGCGACCCGGTCGTTGCCGTCGCCCACCGGCGCGGGCAGCGACGGGTTCCGTCCGCCGGTGAGCAGGTAGTAGTTCACGAACGTCTGCCCCTGCGCCACGCACAGCTGGAGCTTGAGCGGCGCCGCCTCCGGCCCGCACGCGACGTCGAGCGCCTCCCCGTAGTCGCCCGTGCCGACCTCGAACTCCAGCGTCCCGGTCGGTTGGCCGGGCGCGACGGTCGCGGCGAGGAACGCGTTCGACGCCCACAGGCCCGGCAGCTTCGCGAGCGTGAGGTCGCCCAGGTAGTAGTCCGCGCCGGGGAGCACGTCCGGCCGACCGGCCCACGTCCGGTGCAGCTGGGCGATGCCGAGCGGGAAGTGCCGCGCCTCGCCGCCCCAGCAGCCGTGCACGTTGACGAGCAGCGGCACGTCGATCCCCGCGGCGCGGACCCGGTCCCGCAGCAGGCCGACGTACTCCGCGTACCGGTCGCGGGCCTGCCGGCCGAGGTCGCCCCGCAGCGCCAGCACCGCGTCCTCGGCGGGCGACCGCACCGCGGCGGCCCACGCCGCGGGGTCGTGCGGGTCGGCCCCGTACCGGGCGCTCACCGCCCCCGGCCCGCCCGCACCGGCCTCCGCCAGGACCCGGCGCCCCAGGTCCGCCAGGGTCGCGTCCGACAGGTCCGGGCTGTTCGTCACCCACGGCAGCATCCCGACCTCGTTGTCGAGCTGCACCGCCACGACCGGCCCGCCGCGGTCGACGGTGCGCGCGGCGAGGACCGGCAGCACCGCGTCGAGCCACGTCCCGCACGCGGCGAGGTACGCCGGGTGCAGGTAGTCGACGACGGTCGCCTCCGGCGCCGAGCCGTCCCAGCCGGGCGGCACCACCTCGGGGTGCTCGCGCAGCAGCCGCTGCCCGAGGCCCTCGTGCTTGAGCTCGGCCATGACGAACGGCCCGGGCCGCGCGATCACCGCCAGCCCGCGCTCCGCGCACAGGTCGAGGAACGCGCCGACGTCGAGCTCGGGCCGGGTGCGGCCGGTGACGTCGACACCGCCGTCCGCGGTCTCGTGCACCAGCCACGGGACGTACGTCGCCACGGCGGTCAGCCCCAGGTCGAGGGCGTCGTCCAACCGGTCGGCCCAGTCGACGCGGTCGAGCCGGAAGTAGTGCACCTCCCCCGCGAGGACGAGGTCGTCGGTCAGGGACGGGAACCGTACGGGTGCCACGCGCTACCCCTTCGTAGCTCGGAGGACCGGCTGAGATCGGGTCTTGCTTGTAACCGGTTACGTCTGCACAGTACGAGTCGTAACCGGTTACATCCAGGGCCGGTTCAGACGAAGGAGACCGAGATGGCCGGGACCGGGCGACCCACCGTCCGCGACGTGGCGCGGCACGCCGGCGTGTCCGTCGCGACCGTCTCCCGGGTCACGCACGACGACCCGGTCGTGACCGGCAGCACCCGGGACCGGGTCCTCGCCTCGATGCAGACGCTCGGCTACACGCCGTCGGTGCTCGGCAGCGGACTCGCCTACCAGCGGCACCACACCCTCGGCGTGGTCCTGCCGGGCCTCGGCGGGCCGTACTTCGCCGCGCTCATCCAGGGCGCCGAGTCGGTCGCCGCCGAGGCGGGCCTCGCGGTCCACGTGCTCGGCACCCACCTCCGGCACGACGCGGTCCAGGCGGTGCACCAGCTCGCGCTGCGCACCGACGGGCTCCTCGTGCAGGGCGGCACGGTGCCGGACGACCTGCTCACCTCGATCGCCGAGAAGCTGCCGGTGGTCCTGGTCGCGGGCGAGCACCCCGACCTGCTCACCGTCCGCACCGACGGCCGGGCGGCGGCGCGCGAGCTCACCGCCCACCTGGTCGAGGCGCACGGTCACCGCCGGCTGCGGTTCGTCGGCACCACCGACGGCTCGCCCGACACCACCGCGCGGTACGCCGGGTTCCGGGACGCGCTCGCCGCCGCCGGCCTGGCCGAGCACGGCGCGCCGGTGCACCACGGGCTCGAGGCCCGGTACGGCGCGATGGCCGCGCGCCAGCTGCACGCCGAGGGCGACCTGCCCGACGCGCTGGTGTGCGCCAACGACGAGCTCGCGTTCGGGGTCCTGGCGACGCTGCCAGGCCTCGGGGTCGCGATCCCGCGGGACGTGGCGATCGTCGGGTTCGACGACCTGGACCTGGCCGCCCTCGCCTCCCCCACGCTCACGACCGTGCACCAGCCGGTGCACGACCTCGGCTCGACCGCCGCGGAGCTCGTGCTCGCGGCCACGCGCCGCACCCGGGAACCGTTCGCTCCCCTGCCCCCCGACGACCGGGTCCTGCCGACCCGGCCGGTGCTCCGCGAGTCGTGCGGCTGCTCGACCTAGCCCATGGCACCGCGGCACCACCCTTCAACGAGGAAGGATGCTCATGCACGCACGATCACGACGGAGGTCCCGGGCGCGGCTGGCCGCCTGCGCCGCGGCCGCTGCGCTCGCCCTGACCGCCTGCACCGGCGGTGGCAGCGGCGGCGGCCAGGGCAGCGGCGCCCCCGGCGACCGGCTCACGGACGAGGGCCGGGTGTCGCACCTGGTGCTCGGCGACTTCTCCGGGCAGACCAACCCGAAGGCCAACTACAACCCGTTCTCGGCGACGGCGCTCGGTCCGCTGTGGACGATCTACGACCAGCTCTACGTGATCAACACCTACGACTGCACCGAGGAGCCGCAGCTCGCGACCGGCTACGAGTGGACCAGCCCGACCGAGCTGCGGATCACCACCCGCGACGGCGTGACCTGGAGCGACGGCGAGCCGTTCAGCGCCCGGGACGTGGCGTTCACCTTCAACCTGCTCCGCGACAACCCCGCCCTCGACACCCGCGGCGTCGCGCCCGGGCTGGTCGGCGCCGAGGCGACGTCGGACACCGAAGTCGTGCTGACGTTCGAGCAGCCGTCGTTCTCCCGGTCCGGGATGTACCTGCAGACCCTCGTCGTCGCGGAGCACGTGTGGGCGGACGTCGACGACCCGGTCACGTTCACCGCCGAGGACGCCGCGGTCGGCACCGGCGCGTTCACCGTGAAGTCGTTCAACCCGCAGCGGTTCACCGTCGAGCGGAACCCGGACTCCTGGCGCGCGGACACGGTCGTCGTCGACGAGCTGTGGTTCGAGAAGGCGGACGCCGGCGGTCAGGTGGACCAGCTCAAGCTGGCGCGGGGCGAGTACGACAACAACTCGATGTACGTCCCCGACATCGAGGAGACGTACGTCGCCAAGGATCCCGAGCACCACCGCTACTGGTTCCCGTCCGGCTCGCCGATCTCGCTGTTCATGAACCTGGAGAAGGCGCCGTTCGACGACGTCGAGTTCCGCCGGGCGATCTCGGTCGGCCTCGACCGGGTGGCGCTCACCGAGGACGCCGGGTCGGGGTACGTCGAGGTCGCGAGCCAGACGCTGCTGGTCCTGCCGGGCCAGGCCGACTGGCTCGACCCGACGATCCCCGACGAGGGCTACCTGCCGTACGACCCGGACGCGGCCGACGCGGCGCTGACCGCCGCCGGGTACTCGCTCGACGACTCCGGACGCCGGCTCGGCACGGACGGCGAGCCGCTGCGGTTCTCGTTCATCACCCCGCAGGGCTGGAGCGACTGGACCGCGGCCGCCAACTCGCTCAAGGAGGACTTCGACGCGCTCGGCATCGCGGTCACGGTCGAGACGCCGGAGTTCCCGACGCTCGAGCAGGACCGGCTGGTCGGCAACTTCGACATGACGTTCGGCGTCCGCGCCGGGCAGTGCTCGATGTTCCAGAACTACGACGAGCCGCTCGGCTCGGCGAACACCGCCCCGATCGGCGAGCGGGCCACCACCAACGAGGTCCGCTGGTCCGACGCGCACGCCGACGAGCTGCTCGCGCAGCTCGCCGGCACGCCCGACGCCGACGAGCAGAAGCCGATCGTGCACCAGCTCCAGCAGGTGATGGTCGACCAGGTCCCGTTCATCCCGCTCTGGTACGGCGGCAAGTGGTTCGAGTACACCACCAAGAACGCGACCGGCTGGCCCAGCGCCGAGGACCCGCACGCGGGCCCGGACAACCAGCACCTGATCTTCACGCGGCTGACCCCGGTCACCGGCTGACCGCCCGCGGCGGGGTGCGCCGGGCTCGACCCGCGCGCCCCGCCGCGACCAGCGACGGAGCGACGACATGGCCTACTTCGCGCGGCGCATCGGGTTCTTCCTCCTCACCCTGTGGGGCGCCGTCACCCTGAACTTCCTCATCCCCCGGCTCTCCGGCGGCGACCCCGCCCAGGCGATCCTGCAGCGGATCGCCGGCAAGGAGGCCCGGGTCGACCCCGCCCAGCTCGCCGCCGTGCGGACGATGCTCGGCGTCCCCGACGAGCCGCTGTGGCGGCAGTACCTCGACTACCTCGGCAACATGGCGAGCGGGAACTTCGGCGTCTCGTACACCTACTTCCCCTACTCGGTGTCCGAGGTGATCGGCGAGGCCGTGCCGTGGACGATCGTGCTGGTCGGCGTCACGCTCGTGCTGTCCTTCGTGATCGGCACCCTGCTCGGCACGTGGGTGGCCTGGCGGCGCGGCACCACGTTCGACTCCGTGCTCACCGTGACGTCCGCGTTCGTCGGCACGCTGCCGTTCTTCTGGATCGCGCTGGTGCTCATCTACGTCTTCGCGATCACGCTCGGCTGGCTGCCGCCGTCGGGCGGGTACTCGGGGCTGATGGAGCCTGCGCCGACCGCCGCCTTCGTCGCCGACGCGTGGCCGTACTTCATCCTGCCGGCGGCCGCGATCATGATCACCGGCCCGATCGGCTGGCTGCTCGGCATGCGCAACAACATGGTCCAGTCGCTCGGCGAGGACTTCGCGCGGTTCGGCCGCGCCAAGGGCCTCTCGAACCGCCGCCTGGCGATCGCCTACGGCGCGCGCGTCGCGATCCTGCCGAACGTCACCGGGTTCGCGCTCGCCCTGGGCGGCCTGATCGGCGGCACGGTGCTGGTCGAGCAGACGTTCAACTACCCCGGCACGGGCCGCCTGCTGCTCGAGGCCGTCTCGAACAAGGACTACCCGCTCATGCAGACGATCTTCCTGTTCATCGCGGTCGGCGTCCTGGTCGCGAACCTGGTCGCCGACGTGCTGTACGGCGTCCTGGACCCGCGGGCCCGGCGCAAGGAGGCGGCGTGACCGCCGCGGCGCTGCGACCCCGCGCCCGGGCGCCGCAGTGGTTCACGATCCTGTGGCGGAACAAGAAGGCTCGGTTCGGGATGCTCCTGCTGCTGGCGTTCGTGCTGCTGGCGCTGCTCGCGCCGGTGATCGCGCCGTACGACCCGCGCGACCGGTCGTTCGCCGGCGGGCTGCCGCCGTCGGCGGAGCACTGGTTCGGCACCACCGGCAAGGGCTACGACGTGGCCTCCCAGGCGATCTTCGGCGCCCGGACGTCGCTGGTGATCGGCCTGGTCGCCGGGGCGATCGCGACCACGATCTCGCTGCTGGTCGGCATGACCGCGGGCTACCTCGGCGGGATGGTCGACGAGGTGCTGTCCTTCGTCACCAACCTCGCGCTCGTCGTCCCCGCGCTGCCGCTGATGATCACGCTCGCCGCCTACGTCCCCGGCGGCGGCAGCGAGTGGATGGTCATCATCGTCATCTCGATCACCGGCTGGGCCGGGGCCGCGCGGCTCAAGCGCGCGCAGATCCTCACGCTCCGGAACCGCGAGTACATCCAGGCCGCACGCATGGCGGGCGACGGCACGTTCCACGTCATCTTCCGGGAGATCGCGCCCAACATGACGTCGCTGATCGTCGTCGGGTTCATCGGCGCGGTCGGCGGGGCCATCGGGGCCGAGGCCGGCCTCGCGTTCCTCGGCATCGGCAACCCCGACACCATCTCCTGGGGGACGATGCTCTACTGGGCGAACACCGACGGCGCCCTGCTGACCGGCGCGTTCGCCCGCCTGGTCGTGCCCGGCCTGCTGCTGGCCCTCCTCACCACCGCGCTCACCTTCGTGAACTTCGGGGTCGACGCGCTCAGCAACCCGCACCTGAGGGAGCCGTGATGCCGCTCGTCGAGGTCCGCCACCTGTCCGTCGACTACCGGTCCCGGGACCTGCCGCCCGCGCACGCGGTCCGGGACGTGTCCTTCGACCTCGCCGAGGGCGAGTTCGTCGGCCTGCTGGGCGAGTCCGGCTGCGGCAAGTCGACGCTCGGCAACGCCCTGCTCCGCCTGCTCGACCGGCCCGCGCACCACGCCGGCGGCGAGGTCCGGTTCGACGGCCAGGACCTGTACGCCCTGACCGACCGCGAGCTGAACCGGCTGCGCTGGCGGGAGATCGCCACGGTGTTCCAGTCGTCCATGAACGCACTGAACCCCGTGCTCCGGGTCGAGCGGCAGTTCCGGGACGCGATGGAGGCGCACCGCTGGGACCCGCGCATCGAGGGCGACCCGCGCGAGCGGGTGCTCGAGGTGCTGCGCGACGTCGAGCTCGACGCCGAGCGGGTGCTCCGGTCCTACCCGCACGAGCTGTCCGGCGGGATGCGGCAGCGGGTCGTGCTGGCGCTCGCGCTGCTGCTCCGGCCCCGGCTCGTCGTGCTGGACGAGCCGACGACCGGGCTCGACGTGGTGGTGCAGCGGTCGATCGTCGACCTGCTGCACCGGCTGCAGCGCGAGCACGGGTTCTCGGTGCTGTTCATCAGCCACGACCTCGGAACCGTGCTGGAGATCGCCGACCGGGTGCTGGTGATGTACGCCGGGCAGATCGTGGAGTCGCGGCCCAGCGCCGCGCTGGCGGCGGACCCGCTGCACCCGTACACCCGGGGGCTGCTCGGGTCGTTCGCGGACCCGCGGGACGAGCACGTGTCCGTCACCGCGGTGCCGGGGCGGCCGCCGTCGCTGGACTCGCCGCCTGCGGGGTGCGCGTTCGCGCCCCGGTGCCCGGTGCGGGTGGCGGCGTGCGCGGCGGTGCCACCGGTGCTGGCGCCGCCCGGGGTCGGGGTCGGGGAGGCCGGGGGCGGGACGGCGGTCGGCGGTGCGGGGCACGTCGACGGTCGCTCGGACGTCGGCGGTGACGCGCCCGTCGGCATGGCGGCCCTCGCCGAGGACGACGCGGACGGGCTGGTCCGCTGCCACCGCCAGACCCCCGAGGGGGCCGACGCGCCGACCGCCCCGGACGCCGCGCCGCCGTTCCCGGAGGTGATGGCCTGGGCGTCCGGGCCGGCGGGGTCCGAGGGCGCCGCCGCGGCGCCCTCGCCGCTGCTGGTCGCCCACGGCCTGGTGAAGACCTACACCCGCCGCCGGGGGCTGCGGCGCGAGGAGGTGCACGCCGTCCGCGGGGTGTCGTTCGCGCTCGCGCCCGGTCGGGTCCAGGCGCTCGTCGGGCAGTCGGGCTCCGGCAAGTCGACCGTCGCCAAGATGCTCACCGGCACCGAGCGGCCGACGGCCGGCACCGTGACGCTGGAAGGCCGGGACGTCACGCACCTGCGCGGCACCGAGCTGCGGGCATACCGGTCGCAGGTGCAGATGGTGTTCCAGGACCCGTTCGCGGCACTCAACCCGACGAAGACCGTGGGCGCCTCCGTCGGCCGGCCGCTGCGCAACCACCTCGGGATGTCCGGCGACGCAGTGCGCGAGCGGGTCGTCGCGCTGCTCGACGGCGTCGGCCTGTCACCCGGCTCGCTGTACGTCGACAAGCTGCCGCACCAGCTGTCCGGCGGGCAGCGGCAGCGCGTCGTCATCGCCCGGGCCATGGCGCCGCGACCGCGCCTGCTGATCGCGGACGAGCCGATCTCGATGCTCGACGTGTCGATCCGCGCGGAGATCCTCGAGCTGCTGGCGACCACCGTGCAGGAGCAGGACGTGGCGATGCTCTACATCACGCACGACCTGCTGAGCGCGCGGCTGCTGGCCGACGACCTCATGGTGATGCGGGACGGCGCGGTGGTGGAGCAGGGGCCGACGGTGCGGGTCGTGCGGGAGCCGGAGCACGCGTACACCGAGGCGCTGCTCGCGGCGGTGCCACGGCCGCCGGGGGTCGTGGCGCGGTGAGTCGCCCGGGGCTCAGCCCTGCTGCACCAGCGCGCCGTACCAGCCGAGCCCGGCGTACGTCTCGTACCCCGGGCTCGCCGCGAACCCCACCGCCCGGCCGTCCTCCTCGTAGGCCCCGGTCGCGCGGTCGCCGGTCCGCAGCGCGACGCGCTCCGCCAGCACCCCCGCCCGGTCGGACGACGCCAGCACCAGGCCGTCCCGGTCGAGGATCAGGACGCGGGTGGCCTCGCGCTCGCCGGGGCCGAGCCGCACCCCGTCGACGATCGCCTGCGCCTGCCGCTCCCAGTCGAAGAACACGCCCAGCGCGCCCAGCGGCCTGCCGTCGGCGCGGCCGCCTTCGCGCACGGCGGTCGCGTACGTCGCGGTGAGTGCGCCGAGCGCGCGGTGCGGCGCGACGTCGAGCGCGGCGTAGTCGTCGCCGGACCGGGTCGCGAGGGCCGCGCGGAACCACGGCTCGTCGCGCACGTCCGAGCCGACCACGCCCGCCGCGCCGCCGGTCCCGGCCCGGGCGACGACCCGGCCGGACGCGTCGGCCAGCCAGAGGTCCAGGTAGACCGTGTAGCTGCGCAGGATCGTCCCCAGCCGGTCGCCGGCGTGCCGCGCCGCCGCGGGGTCGCCCGTCGCCAGCGCGTCGACCAGCGCCCCGTCGGTCGCCCACCACCGGACGTCGCAGGACCGCTCGTACAGGTTGCGGTCCATCAGCTCGATCACGTTCAGCGCCAGGTCCGCGAGCCGCTGCCCGCGCACCCGGCCGACGAGCTCGTGGCCGAGGACCGTCAGCTCGTCGATCCGCGGGCGCAGCTCCGACGACAGCTCCTCCGACAGCGCCCGCGCGCGGTCGGCGACCTCGCCGACCTCCCGGGCGACGACCGCGAACCCCGCACCCGCCTCCCCGACGCGCGCGGACTCGATCAGCGCGTTCAGCGCGAGCATCTTCGTGCTGCGGGCGACCTGCTCGATGCCCTGCAGCTTCTCACCCGTGACGCGGCCGACCTCCTCGGCCAGCCGCACGACCCGTTCCGGCACGACGTCGTCCCTCCGACGAACTCCAGTCCCCCGACTCGTCCGGACTATCGGCGGGCGCGGCCCCGCGCTGAGCGACCCGAGGCCGCGGGTTCGGCGGGCGCGTCGGCGGGCGGGTGCGCGCGGCGGCGTAGATTGCCCGCCGTGCCCCTCGACCTCGACGCCGCCGCGCTGGCCGCGCTCGTCGCCCGGCTGCGTGCCGCCGGGTGCGTGTTCGCCGAGGACGAGGCGGCGCTGCTCGTCGCCGAGGCCCCGGACGCGGCGGCGCTGGACGTGCTGACGGCGCGGCGGGTGGCCGGGGAGCCCCTGGAGCAGGTCGTGGGGTGGGCCGGGTTCCGGGGCCTGCGGATCGGCGTCGAGCCGGGGGTGTTCGTGCCACGGGCGCGCACCGGGCTGCTGGTGCGCGAGGCGGTGCGGGCGCTCGGGGCGCGCGCGACCGGGGCCGCGCCCGGGCGGGACCCCGGCGCGCCGGGTCGGTCCGGCGGCACCGACGACGGGCCGGTCGTGGTCGACCTGTGCTGCGGCACGGGCGCCGTCGGGCTGGCGGTCGCCGTCGAGCACCCCGGCGTCGCGCTCTGGGCCGTCGACCTCGACCCGGCGGCCGTCGCCTGCGCCCGCCGGAACGCGGCGGCGCTCGGGCCGGCGGGGACGACCGTGCTGCTCGGCGACCTGGACGCCCCGCTGCCCGCCGCGCTCGAGGCCCGGGTCGACGTCCTGGTCGCCAACGCCCCGTACGTGCCCACCGCCGAGATCGCGCACATGCCGACCGAGGCCCGGGACCACGAGCCGCGCGTCGCCCTCGACGGCGGGGCCGACGGCGTCGACCTGCACCGCCGGGTCGCCGCGGCCGCGCCGCGCTGGCTCGCGCCGGGCGGGCACCTGCTGATCGAGACGAGCGTCAGGCAGGCGGGCGCCACCGCCGCGGCGTGCGAGGGCCAGGGCCTGGCCGTGCGGGTCGTGCACGACGAGGACCTGGACGGCACCGTCGTGATCGCGACCCGCAGCGGCGGGTAGCCGGGCGCCGGCCCAGCAGCGCGCTCCACGAACCCGATCACCACCCCTTTCTCGCGCGGACCCCCGATCGATCGGGGG
>NZ_JBYTEP010000049.1:0-1034 GCF_058792015.1 Cellulomonas sp. EB106-03-03-XG116 | reverse complement strand
GCCGTGTTGTGTGGGCGCGGGGGGGGGTAGAAGAGACATCCCCCGATCGATCGGGGGTCCGCGCGAGAAAGGGGTGGGGAACAGCTCCGCCCCGCACCGCGCCTAGGGTGGGTGCGGGCGGGCGCACCCCGGCGCCCGGCGAGGAGGAGGTCCCGGTGGCTCGCGCGCTGATCGTGGTGGACGTGCAGAACGACTTCTGCGAGGGCGGCGCCCTGGCCGTGGCGGGCGGCGCGGCCGTCGCCGAGCAGGTCACCGCCTTCCTGGCGCGCGCGGCCGGCACCTACGACGTCGTCGTCGCCACCGCCGACTGGCACGAGCCCCTGCCCCACGACAACGCCGGCCACTTCGCCGTGGGCGCCGAGCCGGACTACGTCGCGACCTGGCCCGAGCACTGCGTCCGCGACACCGCGGGCGCGGCGTACCACCCGGCGCTCCGGCTGCCCGAGGACGCGGTGCACGTGCGCAAGGGGCAGGGCCGGCAGGACTACTCGGGCTTCGAGGGTGTGCTGACGTCGGGGGCCGGGGCGACCGGCGCCGAGTCCGCAACCGAGGCCGGTGCGCTCGCCGACGCCGCCCCGGCCGGGCTGGCGGACGCGCTCCGGGCGCGGGACGTCGACGGCGTGGACGTCGTCGGCCTCGCCACCGACCACTGCGTGACGGCCACGGCGCTCGACGCGCTCGACGCCGGGTTCGACGTGCGGGTGCTCACCGACCTCACCGCGGGCGTCGGCGTGCGGACCACGATCGACGCGCTCACCCGGCTCGCGGCACGCGGCGTCGCGCTCACCACCTCCGACGCCCGCTGACCGCCCCGGCGCGTGGCGAGCACCGGGGCCGTCTCGCCACGCGCCGACCGCCCTCGCGACCAGTGAGGTCGGCACATCCCGGTGAGGTCGTCACTCGTTTGTGACGACCTCGTCGCGGTGTGACGACCTCATCGCGACGTGACGACCTCATCGCTTGCTGACGACCTCGCGCCGACGGCGCGACCACAACCCCCGGGCCTGTCTCTTCTACACCTCTGACGCTGCCGA
>NZ_JBYTEP010000048.1:0-31301 GCF_058792015.1 Cellulomonas sp. EB106-03-03-XG116 | reverse complement strand
GGTGTAGAAGAGACAGCGCCCGGGCCGTCGGCGCGTGCGCGTGATCGCGGCGTCCGGGTGGTCGCCGGCGTGGCCGGTCGGGCGCGTCCGCGCTCGCGCGGCACGTGCGTCCCCGTCTCGCCGGTCCGCGCGCGGCGAGGTCGTCACAACGGGCCGAGGTCGTCACTCGTCCCTGCCGACCTCACCGTGATGTGACGACCTCACGGCGGGCGCGGCGGCGCGGTCAGGCGGGGTCGGCGCCGCGGAAGGCGGCCAGGCGCTCGTGCTGCTCCGCCACGGCCCGCTCCAGGGCCGCGTCCCACGGCACCCAGGGGTCGAGCTCGAGCGCGAGCCGCCTGCCTCGGGCGCGCGGGCGCCAGGTGCCGACGACGTCCCCGTCGGCCAGCACCGCCCCGGGGCGGCCGAGCACCGGCCACAGCGCCGTCGCCCGCGCGGGCTCGGGGACGAGGACGTGCCGGTCGCGGGCCTGGAGGAACAGGTCGTACGGGCCGAGCAGCCGGACGACGGGCGCTCGGCCCGTGCCGACGCCGTCCGCCCCGTCCGCCGCTCCGAGCAGCGCGGGCAGGTCGTCCGCCAGCACCGACGCCGCCGCGCCGTCGACCTCGACCGGCACGGCGTCGGCCGGCCAGCGCCGCCGCACGTCGGTGACCGGCGCGTCGAGGAACGCGGCGACGTCCTTCGCGGTCGCCGGGCCGAGCAGGTGCAGGACCCCGCGGACGAGGTCGTGCGCGACCTCGTCCGCCCGGTCGCCGGCGCCGCCCGCGCCGTCCGTGCCGCCCGCGCCGCCCGCGTCCCGGTCGACCGCTCCGACCTGCGCGGGCGGGAACCCCGGCGACCGCCGGAGGACCGGGGGAGAGGTGCCGGGCTCCAGCTCCAGCCCGGCGTGCAGCGCCCCGAGCCGGAACGGCATCTCGAACATGTGCGTCGCCCCGCAGGGCCGGCACCAGCGCAGGTAGGGCTCGTCCAGCTCCGCGGTCATGCGCGTGGAGAGCGCGCCCTTGCCGGTGGGGGCGTCGACGACCGCGTGCATCGTCCGCGCGACGTGCCCGAGCGCGTCGAGGGGCCGGATGCCCGCCGCCCGCAGCGGCTTCGCGGCGTCGTAGATCCGCTTCCCGGCGTCGGCGTCGGAGTACGGCCGCAGCGCGCGCTGCACGGCGGGCAGGTCGGCGCGGCGGTACGCGTGCGGCGCCCCGCGGACGCTCCACGCCAGCGCGAGGTCGTCCGGCCACGCGCCCGCGCGCACCGGCACCCCGCGGAGCGCCAGCGCCCAGAGCGCCCCGTCGGGCCCGGTGTCCTGGACCCCGGTGCCGAGCACGGCGGCGTCCGTCGCGGCGCGCGCGGGGTCGTGGGCGCGGTCGAGCTGCTGCACGCGGACCCGGTACCGGCGGACCTGGCCGGCGCTGACGCGGTGCTCCATGCCCCGAGCGTCCCACCGGGCGCCGACACCCGTCGCCCGCCGGTGTGCCCGCGCGCCCCGCGCTCCCACGTCGCCCCCCGCCCGCCCGCGGCCTCCAGGCCACCGCCGAGGATGCAGAAGATGCGGGGTTCGTGCGCCCGGAACCCCGCAGGAAGTGCACGTTCAGCGAGGTCGGCGAAGGAGAAGGGGGGAGGGAGGCGAAGACCTGCGGCGGCCGTGGCGCGCGTCACCGACACGCACCCCACCGGCGCGGGCTCCCCGTCGCGCACCCGGGTGGCCGCTACCGTGAGGACCATGGCCGCCCGTCCGTCCTCCACCGCCACCCGTGCGGCTGCGCCGTCGTCGCGCGCCCGCACCGCGGCACCGGCGGCGCGCGCGTCCGGCTCCGGCTCCCGCGGCTCCGCGAAGAACGCCGCACCGCCCCCGCCGCCCCGTGCCGCGCTGCCGATCCGGATCGTGCGCGGCATCTGGATGGGCTGCGCCCACGTCGTCGGCGGCGCCGCGCGCCGGGTCGGCCACGGCGCGCGCGACCTCGACCCCGCGCTGCGCCGCGACGGTGCCGCGTTCTTCCTCATCGCCCTCGCCATCGTCGTCGCCGCGCGCGAGTGGTGGGGCCTGGACGGCATGGCGGGCGACGCCGTGCACGTCGTGGTCGCCGGGACGTTCGGGCGGGTCGCCGTCGCGGTCCCGGTCGCGCTGGTCGGCGTCGCGATCCGGCTGATGCGGCACCCCGAGCGCAACCAGGCGAACTCCCGGATCAGCATCGGCCTGACCGCCATCACGCTCGCGGCGTGCGCGCTGGTGCACGTCCAGCAGGACCTCCCGGCGCCGTCCGGCGGGTTCGAGGCGGTCCGGGACGCGGGCGGGATCGTCGGCTACCTCGTCGGGACGCCGCTGGTGAGCCTGGTGACCGCGTGGGCGGCGGTGCCGCTGCTGGTGCTGCTCGCGTTCTTCGGCGTGCTGGTCGTGACCGCGACGCCGGTCAACCAGATCGGACCCCGGCTGCGCGGCGTCTACGACCGGCTCACCGGCAACCACCGCGACGAGGACGAGGTCGAGGACGACGACGCCCCGCTGGTGATCAACGCGGGGCACACCGCGGTCGAGGAGCCCCCGGCCAAGCCGTCCCGCCGGACGCTGATGGACCGGCTGAAGAAGCGCGCGGCGGCCGACCCGGACGACCCGGCGACCCTGGACGGGTACGCCGGCGACGAGGCCTTCGAGCGCGCCGCGTACGTCGAGCGGATGCGCCGCGAGGAGGAGGACGCCACGGCGGTCCTCGCCGCCGAGGACGACGCCGACGCGGACGTCGTGGCGCCGAGCACCGCGCCGACGCAGGCCGTCACCGCGGTCGGTGCCGCGTCGGCGGCGGCACCGGCGGCCGAGGCGCCCGCGCCGCGCCCGGACCCCGTCGCCCCGCCCACCACGGGCGTGCCCCGCGGCGAGCAGCCGATGCTCGGCGGCGACGTGCTCTACACGCTGCCGGACGAGAACGCGCTCGCGAAGGGCGCCCCGCACAAGGTGCGCTCCGCCGCCAACGACCGCGTGGTCGAGGCGCTGACGAGCGTGCTGGAGAACTTCGAGATCGACGCCCAGGTCACCGGCTTCACCCGCGGCCCGACCGTCACGCGCTACGAGGTCGAGCTCGGCAAGGGCGTGAAGGTCGAGCGGGTCACGGCGCTCAGCAAGAACATCGCCTACGCGGTCGCCTCCGCGGACGTGCGCATCCTGTCGCCGATCCCCGGCAAGTCGGCCATCGGCATCGAGATCCCGAACACCGACCGCGAGACCGTGTCGCTGGGCGACGTGCTCCGGTCGAGCGCGGCCCGCCGCTCCGAGCACCCGATGGTGATCGGCGTCGGCAAGGACGTCGAGGGCGGCTACGTCACGGCGAACCTCGCGAAGATGCCGCACATGCTCGTCGCCGGTGCGACCGGTGCCGGTAAGTCGTCGTTCGTGAACTCGATGATCGTGTCGGTGCTCATGCGCGCCACGCCGGACCAGGTCCGCATGGTGCTGGTCGACCCGAAGCGCGTCGAGCTCACGATCTACGAGGGCATCCCGCACCTCATCACCCCGATCATCACCAACCCGAAGAAGGCCGCTGAGGCCCTCGAGTGGGTGGTGCGGGAGATGGAGGCGCGGTACGACGACCTCGCGATGTTCGGGTTCAAGCACATCGACGACTTCAACGTGGCGGTCAAGGCCGGCAAGGTGAAGCCGCTGCCGGGCTCCGAGCGGAAGATCGCGCCGTACCCGTACCTGCTCGTGATCGTCGACGAGCTGGCCGACCTCATGATGGTCGCCCCGCGCGACGTCGAGGCGTCGATCCAGCGCATCACCCAGCTCGCCCGCGCCGCCGGCATCCACCTGGTGCTCGCGACGCAGCGTCCGTCGGTCGACGTGGTCACCGGCCTGATCAAGGCCAACGTGCCGTCCCGCCTGGCGTTCGCGACCTCGTCGCTGACCGACTCCCGCGTCGTGCTCGACCAGCCCGGCGCCGAGAAGCTGATCGGCCAGGGCGACGCGCTGTTCCTCCCGATGGGTGCCGCGAAGCCGATGCGCACCCAGGGCGCCTGGGTCTCCGAGTCGGAGATCCACGCCGTCGTCGCGCACGTGAAGCAGCAGCTGAAGCCGGTCTACCGCGAGGACGTGACGGTCACCGCGGCCAAGAAGCAGGTGGACGAGGACATCGGCGACGACCTCGACCTGCTGCTGCAGGCGGCGGAGCTCGTCGTCACGTCGCAGTTCGGCTCGACGTCGATGCTGCAGCGCAAGCTGCGCGTCGGGTTCGCGAAGGCCGGCCGTCTGATGGACCTGCTGGAGTCCCGCGAGATCGTCGGCCCGTCCGAGGGGTCGAAGGCGCGCGAGGTGCTCGTGCAGCCGGACGACCTGCCGGGCACGCTGGCGATGCTGCGCGGCGAGCCGGAGCCCGGCGGCGGCGCCGCGGGCGGCGGGTCGGCGGGCGAGGACCGGTACGCCGCGCCCGAGGGCCGGATGCCCGGCGAGCCGCCCGAGGCCGTCGACTACTACGACGACGCCGACGACCTGCGCTGACGCCCGGTCCGGGGTCGGTCGCGGCCGCCGCGGGCGCGTCGCCCGGGCCGTGGTCCGCGCCCGCTGCCCGTAGGCTGTCGGGGTGAGCCGCCCTTCGCCGATGAACGTCGCCAACGTCGTGACGGTGCTGCGCATCGCCGTCGTGCCGTTCTTCGCGTGGGCCCTGCTGGTCGACGGCGGGCAGGACCCGCGCTGGCGCTGGGTGTCCGCGGGCATCTTCGCGCTGGCCGCAGCCACCGACCGGCTCGACGGCTACCTGGCGCGGCGGCTCGGCCTGGTCACGGACCTCGGCAAGCTGCTCGACCCGATCGCCGACAAGGCCCTGATCGGCACCGCGCTGGTCGGGCTGTCCTGGATCGGCGACCTCAGCTGGTGGGTGACGGGGGCGATCCTCGTCCGGGAGATCGGCATCACCGTGATGCGGTTCTTCCTCCTGAGGTACCTCGTCCTGCCGGCGTCGCGCGGCGGCAAGATCAAGACGGTCCTCCAGTCCGTCGCCGTCGGGCTGTTCCTGCTGCCGCTGTCCGAGCTGCCGACCGCGGTGCTCGTGCTGGCGAGCGTCCTCATGGGCGCGGCCGTGGTCGTCACCCTGGTCACCGGCGCCGACTACGTGCGGACGGCGCTGCGGGTGCACCGCGAGCACGTCACGGGCGGCGCGGACGCGACCCGGCACGCCGCGGCCACCGGGACCACGTCCTCGCACGGCGACCCCGTGTGACGACCGCACCGGCCCCGACCGGCGGCCCGGAGCACCCCGCGGGCGCCCCGGAGGCGGCCGCCGCGGTCCTCGACGCGCTGCGCGGGCGCGGCTGGACCGTCGCCACCGCCGAGTCGCTCACCGGCGGCCAGGTCGCCGCCACCCTCGTCGACGTCCCCGGCGCCTCCCGGTCCTTCCGCGGCGGCGTCGTCGCCTACGCGACCGACGTCAAGGGCACGGTGCTCGGCGTGGACGCCGGCCTGCTCGCGGCGCACGGCGCCGTGCACCCCGACGTGGCGCGGCAGATGGCGGAGCGCGTGCGCGGGGTCCTCGGGTCGGACGTGGGGCTCGCGACCACCGGCGTCGCCGGCCCGGACCCGCAGGACGGGTTTTCACCCGGGACGGTGCACGTGGCCGTCGCGACGCCCGAGCGCACGGTGGTCCGCACGCTCGACCTGGCCGGCGACCGGGCGGCGATCCGGGCCGCCACCTGCGCCGCGGTGCTCCGGGAGGCGCTCTCCGTCGTGCGGCCCGGCGGGGCGCTCTGACCCCCGGGAACACCGGGGGCCGTGCAGGCGTTGTGGAGATCGTGATGAACACCAGGCCCACCAGCCGTCCCGGCGCTGCCCGTCAGGGGAGCGCACTGTACGGTGGGAGCCTCCCCACGCGGGGCCACAAGGGTGCCGCCGTCGTCCGGCCCGCTGCGGCGGGCGCGCAGACGGCGCGGCAGGAGCAGGATCGGGACATGAGAGGGGGACGCCAGATGGTCGTGTTGCGCCGAGAGATCGGTGACGTGCTGCGGGATGCCCGCCAGCGGCAGGGACGCACCCTGCGCGAGGTGTCCTCCGCCGCCCGGGTGTCGCTGGGCTACCTCAGCGAGGTCGAGCGGGGTCAGAAGGAGGCGTCGTCGGAGCTGCTCGCGAGCATCTGCGAGGCGCTCGACGTGCCCATGTCGCTCGTGCTGCGCGAGGTGAGCGACCGCATCGCCGTCGCCGAGGGTCTGCTGATCCCCGACACCGTCCCGGTCGACCTGGCTTCGGCCCTGGGCGGCCAGGACAGCACCTGGCGCCGCCGCCCGGAGCTCACCCCGGTCGGCTGACCGCGGGGGACACCCACCCCAGACACCGACGACGCCCGGTCGTCCCGCCCTTCGCTCGGCGGGAGGCCGGGCGTCGTCGCGTCGGGGGCCCGCGAGGCGTGCCCCCGACGACCTGGCAGTGGAACGTCGTCACCGACACGCCGACGGCGTGTCGGTCACGACGTTCCACTGTCGAACGGGCGGGCTTGCGGGCGTGACCCGGCAGACGGGGTATCCGGGCCGCCGGGATGCCTCGGACGCCCGGCCGGTGCGGGCGCGTCAGACCGCCGGGGCGGGCGGGCGCTGGCAGACGCCGCAGAAGTACGCCGGCCGCTCCGTCGGCGGGTGCCCCGCCAGGCCGCGGCGCACCGGCGCGCCGCACCGCCGGCACGGCTCCTTGAGCCGCCCGTGCACCCAGGTCTCCCGCCCGCGGTAGACCTCCCCGGTGGTCGACGGGGAGGACGACCCGACCGAGCGCTGCATGATCGCCCGTGCCACCCGGAGCAGCCGGGACGGGTCGGTCACCTCGTCGGCGGGGGTCCACGGCCAGATCTTCTCGAGGAACAGCGAGTCGGCCATGTAGATCGTGCCGATGCCGGCGACGACCGTCTGGTCGAGCAGCACCTCGCACACCGGCGTCGACCCGCGCGCGGCCCACCGGCGGAGCGTCTCGGGCAGCCCGGCGGTCTCGAAGTCGTCGGCCAGCAGGTCGGGGCCCAGGTGGCCGATCAGCGTGTGCTCGTCGCGGGTGGGCACGACGTCGAGCATGCCGATGAGCTCGCCGACCGCGGTCCAGGTCTCGTTGGCCAGCACGGCGCGGACGTGCGGCGCGCCTGCCCGGGCGCCGGGCGAGCCGGTGCGGGCGATCCGCCAGGACCCGTCCATGCGAAGGTGCGTGTGCAGGGTGCGGCCGTCGTCGAACCGGGTGAGCAGGTGCTTGCCGTAGGACTTCGTGCCGAGGACCGTGCGGCCGACCAGGTCGACGGTCGCGGCGGTGGGCCAGCGCAGGTCGCTGCGGACGAGCACCCGTCCGGCGAGTGCCTCGTCGAGCCGCCGGGCGGTGCGCGCCAGGATGTCGCCCTCAGGCACCGGCCGTCACCGTCCCGGTCGACCCCGGCCGGCCGCACCGGCCGCGCGCCGGCCGGCGGCGCCTCACCGGGCGCTCCGCAGCCGGATGCCCCGCGGCGTCGGCGCGAAGTCGGCCAGCGCGAGCGCCCGTCCGAGCGCCGTCGACTCCAGCCCGCCGGTCAGCAGCTCCTCGCCGTCGGCCCGGACGAGCGTGATCCGGCCGAGCCGCCCCTCGCGCACGGTCTCGGCCAGCCCCGCCGTGGCGAGCCGGAGCGCGGTCTCGTCCTCGGTGAACGTCAGGACGGTGCGCCCGCCGCGCTCCAGGTAGAGCGCGAGCACCCCGTCGACCAGCACGACCACGGCGCCGGCCTTCCGCCCGGGGCGGTGCCCGGTGGGCGCGTCGGCGCGGACCGGCCAGGCGAGCGCGGCGCCGTACGGGTTCGCGGGGTCGGTCGCGGCGAGCAGCACGACGGAGCGGTCGGCGTCGGCCGGGACCGACTGCTCCGCGATCCGCTCGATCTGCCGGGCCTCCGCGCGCAGCTGGTCGACCGCCCCGGGCAGCGCGAACTGCGAGCCGCCCAGGTGCTCGACGAAGTACCCGCGCCGCACCTGCCCCTGCTGCTCGAGCGCGGCGAGCACCCGGTAGACCGGCGCGAACTGCCCGGCGACGCCCTCGGCGGGCGCGACCGCGCGGGTGAGCACGCCGTGCCGGTCGAGCAGCTGCGCGGCCAGGGCGTGCGCGCGCCGGGTGGGGTCCTGCTCCCGGGACGGCAGGATCGACCACCGGCCCCCGGCCTCGCCGCCCGACGTCGCGAGGCCGCCGCCGAGGCCGCCCAGGCCGCCGCCGGCGAGCCCCGCGCCGCGCAGGCCGAGCCCGCTGCCGCGCAGGCTCGGCCGGCCGCCGAACCGGCCGCCGCCCATCGTGAGCTGCCGGGCCCGGGACGGCGGCGCCGACGCGGTCGTCTTGTGCGTCGTCCGCCCGCCCGCGAGCCGGGCGCGCAGCGGCGCCAGCCCGTCGTTGGTGACCAGCCCGGCCCACACCAGGTCCCAGAGCGCGTCGACCAGCGCGGCCTGCGACGGGGGCGCCTCGGGCAGCGCCTCGGCGACCCGGGACCCCAGGGCGCCGACGAAGTACGCCCCGCCGCCGCGCAGCGCCTCGACCAGCGCGCGGTGCAGCGGCGTGTCCAGGTGCTCGGGCGCGGGCGCCGGCTCGGAGCCCGGCGCGGTCAGCAGCGGCAGCGTGAGGTCGGCGGTCCCGGCGAGGTGCAGGCTGACGAGCCCGTCCTTGCCGGGGAGCGTGCCGTGGCCGGCCCACAGCACCTCGCCGGACGCGGTGAGCTCGTCCAGCAGCGCCGGGCTGTAGTCGGGGACCCGCGCGGGCAGCACCAGGGACTCCAGGGCGGAGGCGGGCACGACGGCGCCCGCCAGCTGCTCCACGGCGCGCGCCAGGCCGTCGACGCCGCGCAGCGCACCCGGGGCGGACCGCCCGATCGCGTGCTGCCACGCCGGCAGGAACCGGCCGAGCGCCACCTGCGGCACCGGCTCGACCTCGGACCGCAGCGCGGCGAGCGAGCGCCGGCGCAGCGTACGCAGCACGTCCGCGTCGCAGTACTCGTCGCCGACGCCGCCCAGCGCGTCGGGCCGCAGCCGCCCCTGCACGACGACCCCGGCCCGCTCCAGCGGCCGCAGCGCCGCCTGCACCACGGCGGTGCCGAGCCCGAACCGGGCGGCGACCTGCGCGGCGGTGAACGGCCCGTGCGTCCGCGCGTGCCGGCGCATCAGGTCGCCCAGCGGGTCGGGCAGCACCTCGGTGAACACCTCGGGCACCCCGACGGGCAGAGCGACGCCGAGCGCGTCCCGGAGCCGGCCGGCGTCCTCGACCGCGGCCCACTGCTCGGCGTCGGCGGGCGCGACGCCCGAGATCCGCACCCGGATGATCCGGCGGGCGTGCTCCAGGTCGGCGAGCCAGCCGGCGACGTCGTCGCGCACGTCCTCCCGGCTGCGGGCCTCGACGCCCGCCAGCGGCAGGGGCCCGTGCCGGCGGAGCACGTCGGCGACCTGCTCGGCCGAGCGCGCCTGCCGGTCGGGGTCGGTGGCGGTGAGCTCGGCCTCGGTGCGGACGACGGCGTCCGGGTCGAGCAGGTCGGCGATCTGCGAGCCCCCGCCGCCGCCCAGCAGCTCGTCCAGCAGCGTGGGGTCGAGCGTCAGCGCGGCGGCGCGGCGCTCGGCCAGCGGGGCGTCGCCGTCGTACAGGAACTGCGCGGTGTAGCCGAACAGCAGCGACTGGGCGAACGGCGACGGCCGGGTCGTGGTCACCTCGACCACCCGCACCCGGCCCGCCGACACGTCCCGCATGAGCTCGACGAGCGCGTCGATGTCGAAGTCGTCCTGCAGGCACTCGCGCACGGCCTCGAGCAGGATCGGGAAGTCCGGGTACCGGGACGCGACGCTGAGCAGCTGCGCCGAGCGCTGCCGCTGCTGCCACAGCGGCTGCCGGCGGTCGGGCCGGCGGCGGGGGAGCAGCAGCGCGCGGGCGGCGGCCTCGCGGAACCGGGCGCCGAACATGGCGGAGCCGCCGAGCTCCTCGCGGACGGCGTCGGCGACCTCGTCGGGCTCGATCAGCAGGTCCGCCGCGTCGACGGGCGCCGCGTCGGTGAGGCCGCCGGGGCTGGACGGGGAGCCGTCGGCCGACCAGGAGTCGGGCGCGGTCCAGCCGAGCAGGTCGCCCACGGGGTCGGCGGTCGCGGCGAGCATGTCGGGCAGCCGGAGCACGATGCCGTCGTCGGCGTGCATGGCGGCCGCGTCGACGCCGAACCGCTCGCGCAGCCGCGCGCCGAGCACCAGCGCCCACGGCGCGTGCACCCGAGCCCCGTACGGGGAGTGCACGACGACGCGCCAGTCGCCGAGCTCGTCGCGGAACCGCTCGACCACCACGGTGACGTCGCTCGGCAGCGTGCCGGTCGCCTCCCGCTGCTCGCGCAGGTACCCGAGCAGGTTGTCGGCGGCCCACGGGTCGAGCCCGGCCTCGGCGACCCGCGTGCGCGCGTCGGCGTCGGGCAGGTCGGCGACCTCCCGCGCCCAGGCGCCCATCGCGCGGCCGAGCGAGGCGGGCCGGCCCTGGGAGTCGCCCTTCCAGAACGGCAGCCGCCCGGGGACGCCGGGGGCGGGGGTGACGAGCACCCGGTCCGGGGTGATGTCCTCGATCCGCCAGGTGCTGGACCCGAGCGTGAACGTGTCGCCGACCCGCGACTCGTAGACCATCTCCTCGTCGAGCTCGCCGACCCGCTTGCCGCCGCGGGTGCGCCCGCCGGACCGCTCGGGGTCGACCGGCACGTCGGCCGTCTCGGAGCCGGACGCGAGGAACACGCCGTACAGGCCGCGGTCCGGGATCGTGCCGCCGCTGGTCACGGCCAGCCGCAGGGCGCCGGGCCGGGCGCTGAGCACGTCGGTCGCGCGGTCCCACAGGATGCGCGGGCGCAGCTCGGCGAACTCCTCGCTCGGGTACCGGCCCGCCAGCATGTCGAGCACCGCGCGCAGCGTCGCGTCGCCGAGGGTCGTGAACGGCGCGGACCGGCGCACGACGGCGGCCAGCTCGGTGACGGTCCAGTCCTCCTGCGCGACCATCGCGACGACCTGCTGCGCGAGCACGTCGAGCGGGTTGGTCAGCACGTGCAGCGGCTCGATCTGCCCGGCGCGCATCCGGAGCGCCGTCACCGCCGCGGGCACGAGGTCGCCCCGGAACGTCGGGAACACCACGCCGTGCGACACCGCGCCGACCTGGTGGCCCGCGCGGCCGATGCGCTGCAGCCCGCTCGCGGCCGACGGGGGCGCGCCCACCTGGACCACCAGGTCCACCGCGCCCATGTCGATGCCGAGCTCCAGCGAGCTGGTCGCGACCACGGCGGGCAGCCGGCCGGCCTTGAGCTCGGACTCGGTGCGGGTGCGTTCCGCGCGGCTCATCGACCCGTGGTGCGCGCGGGCGATGATCGTCTCCGCGTCCCGGGCGTCCACGCCGACCGCGGTCCCGGACTGGGCGTTGGCCTGCGCGGCCCACAGCGTGCCGGGGTCGGGGACGTCCTCGCCCTGGCGCTCGGCCCACACCTCGTTCATCCGGGCGGTCAGCCGCTCGGCGCCGCGGCGGGAGTTGGTGAACACCAGCGTCGACCGGTGGTCGGCGACCAGGTCGACGACCCGCTCCTCGACGTGCGGCCAGATCGACGGCCGGGGCGCGCCGGACCCGGCGGCCTGGCCGGTGAGGTCGGCCTCGCCGGGCGCGAGCGGGGGCAGCTCGTCGTCGACGACGGGCTTCGGCGCGGACCCGCGGGCCCTGCCGTCGTCCGGCAGCGGCGCGCCGAGGTCCGTGAGGTCCGGCACCGGGACCACGACGTCGACCCGGATCTCCTTGGTCGACGGCGGCTGCACGACGACCACCTCGCGCCCGCCGTCCGCCGGGGCGCGGCCGCCGCTGAGGAACGCCGCGACCCGGTCGACCGGCGTCACGGTCGCGGACAGGCCGATGCGCTGGGCCGGGCCGGGGCCGTCGGGCCGGTCGAGCAGCGCGTCCAGCCGCTCCAGCGACACCGCCAGGTGCGCGCCGCGCTTGGTGCCGGCGACGGCGTGGATCTCGTCGAGGATCACCGTCCGCACGCCCGACAGCCCGGCCCGCGCGCCCGAGGTCAGCACGAGGAACAGCGACTCGGGCGTGGTGATGAGGATGTCCGGCGGCTTCGTCGCGAACTGCCGCCGCTCGTGGGGCGGGGTGTCGCCGGTGCGGACGCCCACCTGCACGTCGGGCAGCGCGAGCCCGCGGCGGGTCGCGGCCTGCCGGACGCCGACCAGCGGGGAGCGCAGGTTGCGCTCGACGTCGGTGGCCAGCGCCTTGAGCGGCGACACGTACAGCACCCGGCACCGCTGCAGCGGGTCGGCCTCGGCGTCGACGGGCTCCGCGGTGATCCGGTCGAGCGCCCACAGGAACGCCGCGAGCGTCTTGCCGGACCCGGTCGGCGCGACGACGAGCGCGTGCCGGCCGGTCGACACCGCGTCCCACGCGCCCGCCTGGGCGGCCGTCGGCTCGGCGAAGGCGCCGCGGAACCAGTCCTGCGTCGGCTCGGAGAACCGCCCGAGGACGTCGGCGCCGGTGGGGCCGCCGGCGGTCGGGGAGGGTGTCACCGCGCCATTCTGTCGCGGGCCACCGACACGCGCGCCCCCACCTGCGGGTCCGCGGCTGCGCGCTGCGCGAACGGCTGCGCGCGGCGGGCCGGTCGCGGCAGGATCGGGGGCATGCCGATCGACGACGCGACGCAGTCCGCGGTCCGTGCGCTGTGGGAGGCGGGTGCGCGCCACGGCCGGGCGCCCGCGCCGGTGCCCGAGGCGGACCCGTGGGAGGACGAGGTCCAGGGGGCGGAGCGGTCGCCGGTCGTCGTCGTGCTCGCGGGGACCCCGGACGTGCAGGTCCGGCTCTACCGGGACGGCCAGGACGAGGTGCACGTCGAGGACGTCGCGACGCTGGAGGTGCCGCGCCGGGACACCGCGGCCGTGGTCGACGCGCTGCTCGACCGCGGCGGGCGCCGCGCGCGGCGGCGGCCCCGGGTGCGCGGCGTGCTCGGGAACGTGCTCGCCGCGCTCGTCGGGAGCCCGGCGCCGTCGGACCTGGAGGTGCGGGTCGGCGACGGGGAGGAGGTCCGGGTGTACCGGGCGCAGGTGACCATGCGGCACCCGGTGCCGGGGTGGCTGCTGGCGCTGCCCACGACGGACGGCTGACCGCCCGCGCCCCGGCACGCGTACGCTCGCAGGTCCACGACGCGGACGGGAGGGAGCGCGAGGTGCGGTACCGCGAGTTCTGGCAGCTGGTCGACGAGGTGCTCGGCAGCGCCCACGGCCGCGTCCTCACGCACGAGCTCGTGCTCCAGCGCCTCGGCGACCGCACCCCCGAGCAGGCCCTCGACGCCGGCATCGACCCGCGGGACGTCTGGCACGCCCTGTGCGACGAGCTCGACATCCCCGACGCCCGGCGCTGGGGCTCGGACAAGTACCGCCAGGCCCCGCCCGCGCGCCCCTGACCTCGGTCGCGAGGCCACCCCCACCCGCAACGGGTCGCCCGCGGCGCGCCCGCGCGTGGCAGGCTGAGGACGTGTCGCCCGACGACCCGCACCGCCCGCAGCCCGGCTGGTGGTCGGTCACGCTCAGCGACGTGGGCGACGCCCTGCTGGGACTGGTCACCACCGCCCTGGGGCTCGGCATCGCGATCGCGGTCGTCGACGGGGTGAGCGCCTCCAACCCCGGGTCGGTGCTGCTCGCGGCGCTCGCGGTCGCGGTGGGCGACCTGCTGCTGCGCCCGCCGCTGCGGCTGCTCGCCCGGGTGGGCGGGGCGATGGGTGCGCTGCTCGCGGGTCTCGCCGCGCAGGTGCTCGTCGCCTGGCTGGCGCTGACGCTGCTGCCCGGCCTGCAGGTGCGGAACGCCTGGGCCGTCGTGCAGGTGCTCGTCATCGCGGCGGTCGTGATGGCGGTCGGCCGCTGGGTCTGGGGCGCCTCCGACTCGGACTACGTGGTGGGCGACGTGCTCCGCCGGGCCCGGGCGCACGCCCGCCGGGCCGGGGAGGGCGGCGGCGCCGTGCCCGACGACCGGCCACCCGGGCTGCTGGTGGTGCAGCTCGACGGCGTCGCGGCGCCGGTGCTCGCGCAGGCCGTCGACGCCGGGCTCGCGCCCACGATGGCGCGCTGGGTCGCGGACGGCACGCACGTGGTGCGCGAGTGGTGGGCGCAGGCCCCGTCGACGACCCCGGCGAGCCAGGCCGGCCTGCTGCACGGCGCCGCGGACGAGATCTGCTCGTTCCGGTGGTGGGACCGCGAGGTCGGCCGGCTGGTGGTGACGAACCACCCGGAGGACGCCGCGCTGGTGGAGCGGCGGCTGTCGGACGGCCGCGGGCTGCTCGCCGACGGCGGCGCGTCGGTGGCGACGATGTTCTCCGGCGACGCCGAGCGGCAGCACCTCGTGATGAGCCAGGCGCGGCGCGGGATCGGTCCCGGGACGTCCTACCTGCGGTTCTTCGCGAGCCCGTTCGTGCTGGCGCGCGCGGTCACGCTGACGATCGGCGAGATGGTCAAGGAGCTCTACCAGGGGCGGCGGCAGCGGGTGCGCGGCGTGCGGCCCCGGGTGCCGCGCCGCGGCTGGTACGTCGTGCTCCGCGGGGTGACGAACGTGCTGCTGCGGGACCTCGCGACGTCGGTCGTCGCCGAGCAGCTCGTGCGCGGGGCGCCGGTGGTCTTCGTCGACCTGGTCGACTACGACGAGATCGCGCACCACGCCGGCCCGACCCGGCCGGAGTCGATGCGCGCGCTGGAGGGCCTGGACCGGGTGCTGGACACGCTCGTCCGGGTCGTCGCCGCCGCGCCGCGCGACTACCGGGTGGTGGTCCTGTCCGACCACGGGCAGTCGCTCGGGGCCACGTTCGAGCAGGTCGCGGGCCGGCCGCTGGTCGACGTCGTGCGCGGGCACATGGCCGGCGCCGGCGTCGCCGCGGTGCAGGCGGGCACCGACGACGAGCAGTGGGGTCCGCTGAACGCGTTCCTCAGCTCGACCTCCGCGCGGCACGGCGCGGACCGGTCGCGGGTGCTCGGGCCGCCGGGCCGGGACCGCCGCGACGGCGACACCCCGGAGCCCGGGTCCGACGGGGCCGCCCCGCCGGACGTCGCGGTCGCCGGGTCGGGCAACCTCGGGATGGTGTGGTTCCCGCGGTCCGGGCGGCGGCTGGTGCTCGAGGAGGTCGAGGAGCGCTGGCCGGGGCTCGTGCGCGGGCTCGCCGGCACGCCCGGGATCGGGCTGGTCGTCGTCGACACCGCGGCGCGCGGCCTCGCGGCGGTCGGACCGGGCGGCGTCGCGTGGCTCGAGGAGGCCGACGGCGGCGCCGCCGTCGACGGCGTGGACCCGGTCGCGCGGTACGGCGGGCAGGCGGCGGACGACCTGCGGCGGCTCGGTCGGCTCGACCACGTGGGCGACCTCGTCGTCCTGTCGGACGTCTCCGCGGACGGGCACGTGCACGCGTTCGAGGGGCAGGTCGGGTCGCACGGCGGGCTCGGCGGTGCGCAGAATCGGGCCGTGCTGCTGCACCCCGTGGACCTCGCGGTCGACGACGACCTGCTGGCCGACGTCGACGGGCGTCGCATGCCCGTCGGGGCGGACCGGGTGCACGAGCAGCTGGTCCGCTGGGCGACCGGGCTCGGGCTGCGCCGGACGGCGACGCGCCGGGTGGCGGACGAGGCGGCGGACGAGGCCGCGGAGGCGGGGAGGTGACCGCCGGCGACCCGGCCGGCGCGGGCGCGACGCTGCGCTGGCTCGGGCACGCGACGGTGGTCCTCGACGTCGGCGGGACGCGGCTGGTCACCGACCCGCTGCTGCGCCCGCACGCCGGCCTGCTGCGCCGCAGCGCCCCGGCGCCGCACCCCGAGGACTGGGCCGACGCCGGCGCCGTGCTCGTCTCGCACCTGCACCACGACCACGCCGAGATCGGCTCCCTGCGGCTGCTCGGCGACGTGCCGGTGCTCGCCGCGCGGGCGAACGCGCACTGGCTCGACCGGCAGGGGCTGCACGCGGTCGGCCTGGGGGCGGAGGAGTGGTGGACCGTCCCCGGCACCGCGGTCCGCGTCCGCCCGGTGCCCGCCGAGCACGGGCACCGCCCGATGCCGCACCGGCCGAACGCCACCCACGGGTTCCTGGTCGTCGCGCCCGGGCTCCGGGTGTGGTTCGCCGGCGACACCGCGCCGTACCCGCAGATGCGCCGGCTGCCGGACCTCGCGGGCGGCCCGATCGACCTGGCCCTCGTCCCGGTCGGCGGCTGGGGGCCGCGGCTGTCGGGCGGGCACATGGACCCGCACCAGGCGGCCGAGGTGTGCGAGGCGGTCGGGGTGCGGTGGGCGGTCCCCGTGCACTGGGGGACGCTGCACGCACCCGCGTCCCGGCGGCTGCCGCCGGGGTGGATGGACCGGGCGGGTCCGGCGTTCGCGCGGGCGCTCGCGCGGCGGGCCCAGGTGGAGCCGGTGCTGCTGGCGCCGGGGGAGGCGGTCCGGCTCGGCGAGCCGGGCGTGTCCCCGGTCGGCGACGTCGCGGGCGGTCCGGTGGGTGCGCCGGCGGGCTGACCGGGGCGGGACGCGCCCGGCGTGTCGGTGCGGCGCCGATCGAACACGTGTTCGGTAGAGTGGCTCTCGTTGGCGCGCCGCGGGTCCGGGTGCGGCCGGCGGGTCGTCCCCAGGCAGGGCGGGCCGTGCGGGCTGTGGACGGGGCCGGGGTCCATGTCGGTGGTCGGGCATAGCGTCAGCGCACGACACGAGAAGACCAGCCCTGCCGGCGCAGCGCGAGGCTGCACGAGACGCACGAGGTGGAACACCATGCCCGCACCCCAGGACCGCGAGAAGGCTCTCGAGGCCGCCCTCAGCCAGATCGACCGCCAGTTCGGCAAGGGCTCGATCATGCGTCTCGGCGACGACGGTCGCGCCCCGGTCGAGGTCATCCCGACCGGCTCCGTCGCCCTCGACGTCGCGCTCGGCATCGGCGGTCTGCCGAAGGGCCGCATCGTCGAGATCTACGGCCCCGAGTCGTCCGGTAAGACCACCGTCGCGCTGCACGCCGTGGCCAACGCCCAGCGCCAGGGCGGCATCGCCGCGTTCATCGACGCGGAGCACGCGCTGGACCCGGACTACGCCAAGAAGCTCGGCGTCGACACCGACGCGCTGCTCGTGTCCCAGCCGGACACCGGTGAGCAGGCGCTCGAGATCATGGACATGCTGATCCGCTCCGGCGCGATCGACATCATCGTCATCGACTCCGTCGCGGCGCTCGTGCCGAAGGCCGAGATCGAGGGCGAGATGGGCGACAGCCACGTCGGTCTGCAGGCCCGCCTCATGTCCCAGGCGCTCCGCAAGATCACCGGCGCGCTCAACGCGTCCGGCACCACCGCGATCTTCATCAACCAGCTGCGCGAGAAGATCGGCGTGTTCTTCGGCTCGCCCGAGACCACCACCGGTGGCAAGGCGCTCAAGTTCTACGCCTCGGTCCGCATGGACATCCGCCGCATCGAGACCCTGAAGGAGGGCTCGGACGCCGTCGGCAACCGGACCCGCATCAAGGTCGTCAAGAACAAGATGGCGCCGCCGTTCAAGCAGGCCGAGTTCGACATCCTGTACGGCGTCGGCATCTCCCGCGAGGGCGGCCTCATCGACATGGGCGTCGAGCACGGGTTCATCCGGAAGTCCGGCTCCTGGTTCACGTACGAGGGCGACCAGCTCGGCCAGGGCAAGGAGAACGCGCGCGGGTTCCTGCGCGACAACCCGGACCTCGCCGCCGAGATCGAGAAGAAGATCCTCGAGAAGCTCGGCATCGGTGCCAAGGTCGACGCGCCCGCCGGCGCGGAGGTGAAGGTCGACTTCTGATGTCGACACGGCACGACCCGGCCGCCGCCGCTGGTGCGGAGGCGGCCGGGGACGACTCGGCGTGGCTCGACACCGCCCCGGCGGGCGAGTCGGCGTGGGACGATCTGTCCGACGGTGACGCGTCCGCCTGGTCGGGGGCGGGGGAGTCCTCGGCGTCCGTCTGGGACGACGACGCCCCGGCTCCCGCCGCGGTGTGGGAGGACGACGCGCCGCCTCCCGCTCCCGGGTGGGAGGACGAGACGGCGGGGCCGGCGTCGCCGGGGGGCCGTGGCGCCGCGGCGACCGCTCCGGTCGGGGACGACGAGGTCGCGGGCGACGCGTGGGGGGACGGCTCCGGCACCGTCTCGCGCTCGGGCACCCCTGCACGCTCGGGCACCCCTGCACGCTCGCGCACTCCTGCCCGCTCGCGCACCGCCGCGCCCACCGGGGTCGACGCGGAGCGTGCGCCGCGCCGGCGCCCGCGCACCGGCGGACCCGCGACCACCTCGGAGGAGCAGTCGCCGGAGGTCGCGGCCGTCGCGGCGCGGCTCGCCGAGATCGTGGCGCGGTCCGGGGGTGCCTGGCCGGCGCCCGTGGCCGCCACGCCCGCGGCCGACCCGGGCGTCGTCGACCCGGGCGCCGTGGACCCGGGCGCCGTCGACTTGGGGGGCGATCCGAGCGCCGACCCGGGCGTCGGTGACGCCCCCGGCTCGGCCCCCGGCCCCCGCCGGGGCGGTGCGCGCCGCCCCGCCACCGGTCGACGCCGCGCGCCCGCGACCGAGCCGCCCGAGGGCGGTGCCGCCGCGGCCGACGCCGAGCCCGACCCCGACTCCGTCGCCCGCGCGATCGCCCTGCGCCAGCTCACCGCGGCCCCCCGGAGCCGGTTCCAGCTCGCGGAGGCGATGGCGAAGCGCGACGTGCCCGAGGACGTCGCGGACCGCGTGCTCGACCGGTTCACCGAGGTCGGTCTGGTGGACGACGCCGCCTACGCCGAGGTCCTGGTCCGCAGCCGGCACGCCGAGCGCGGCATGTCCCGGCGCGCCCTCGCGATGGAGCTGCGCCGCAAGGGCGTCGACGACGAGGTGGCCCGCGAGGCGCTTGAGCAGGTCGACGACGCCGACGAGGAGCAGGCGGCCCGCGCGCTCGCCCGCAAGAAGCTCCGCGCGACCCGGGGGCTCGACCGCGAGGTCCGGCTGCGCCGGGCGTACGGGGCGCTCGGGCGCCGCGGGTACGGGGGTTCGCTGGTGTCGCGGGTCGTGCGCGAGGAGCTCGACGCCGAGGGCGCGGACGCCGGCGACCCCGGCGACGGGTGGACGGGCGCAGTCGGCACGGTCTGACGGTCCGGCACGCCGGGGTGGCGTGGGGCCCCCGGGAGTGGTCCGGTGCCCCGCGCTGCGGTGCCCGCTGACGCGGCGACGCCCGCGGGAGGTGCGGTGCCCCGGAGAGCTGCGACGCCCGGAAGTGCTGCGGTGCCCCGAAGTGCTGCGGTGACCCGAAGTGCTGCGACGCCCCGAAGTGCCGCGACGCCCCGGGCGCGACCTCGCCGGGGCGGTCACCCGCATGAGGAACAATGGGGCCACTCACGTCGCCGTCGAGCCCGCACCCACCCGCGTGCCGCCCGTCCAGGGCGGTCGCGCCCGGGAGCGGGCGGGAGGCAGGGCGCGCGAGGACCCCGGGCACGCGGCACCGCGACCGCCCGGGCCAGCAGCAGCACCAGGGACCGGGAGCGTGGACGCATGCAGGACGTGGCGATCGTCGTAGGCCTGCTCGCCGCCTGCCTGGTCGCGCTCGTGCTCGTGCTGCTGGCGCGCCGCGAGGCCGCCGCCGTCCGCCGCCAGGCCCAGGACGACGTGCAGTCGATCCGCGACGAGGCCCGCACCGCCCTCGCGGACGCGCAGCGCCGGGAGGCCCGCGCCGCCGAGCGGGAGCAGCTCGCCGCGACGGCCGAGCGCACGGCGACGGAGCAGGAGCGCGCCGCCCGGACCGCGAACGAGGCGGCCGCGGACCTCCGCCGCCAGGCGGCCGAGCAGGCGGCGACCGCCGCCGTGTCCGCCGCGGAGCGACTGGCCGCCGCCGAGCGCGAGGCCGCCGAGCAGCGGGCCTCGGCCGAGCGCCAGGCGACCGAGCGGCTCGCCGCGGCGGCCCAGGAGGCCGCAGAGCGCCTGGAGGCGACGTCCGGCCTCACGGCGGCGGAGGCCCGGGCCGAGCTGCTCCGCCAGCTCACGGCCGAGGCGCAGACCGCGGCGGCCGCGACGGTCCGCCGGGTCGAGGCGCAGGCGCGCCGCACCGCCGACGCGCGGGTCCGTCGCGTCCTCGCCACCGCCGCGCAGCGCGCCGCCGTCCCCACGAGCAGCCAGGCCGCCGTGACGCTGCTGCCGCTGCCGTCGGACGAGATGAAGGGCCGCATCATCGGCAAGGAGGGCCGGAACATCCGGCTGTTCGAGGCCCTGACCGGTGTGAACGTCCTCGTCGACGAGACGCCGGGCACCGTCGTGCTGTCCTGCTTCGACGCGGACCGGCGCGAGATCGCCCAGGTGGCGCTCGAGGCGCTGATGGCCGACGGCCGGATCAACCCGCAGCGGATCGAGGCGGCGTACGCGGAGGCGCAGGCCGGCGCGGACGAGCGCGCCGACGAGGCCGGGCACGCGGCCGCCGAGCGGGCCGGGGTGCGCGGGCTGGACCCGGAGCTCGTGCGGGTGCTCGGCCGGCTGCGGCTGCGCACGTCGTTCGGGCAGAACGTGCTGGAGCACCTGGTGGAGTCGGCGCTGATCGCCGCGCAGGTCGCGGGGGAGATCGGGGCCGACGTCGACGTCGCCCGCCGCGCGGCCCTGCTGCACGACCTCGGCAAGGCGCTGACCGGCGAGGTGCCCGGGACGCACGCCCAGGTCGGCGCGGCGCTGGCGGCCCGGCACGGCGAGTCCGAGGCCGTCGTGAACGGCATCGCCGCGCACCACGACGAGGTCCCCGCGGACACCGTCGAGGCCGTGCTCGTGCAGGTGGCGGACGCGATGTCCGCGGCCCGCCCGGGCGCCCGCCGCGAGGACACCGACCAGCACGTCGAGCGGCTGGAGCAGCTGGAGGAGCTCGTCGCGAGCCACGCCGGCGTCCGCCGGGCGCTCGCGATGGCGGCCGGCCGCGAGATGCGCGTGGTCGTCGAGCCGAGCGCGGTGCCGGACACGGAGATCGGCCGGCTGGCCGTCGAGATCGCCCGGCACATCGAGCAGGACCTGTCCTACCCGGGCGAGATCAAGGTGACGGTCGTCCGCGAGGTCCGCGCGAGCGCCACCGCGGGCTGACGCGCCCGGTCGTCAGACCGTCCCGCCTGCACCCGGGCCGCCGACGCCCGCCGGCGCGATCGTCACGTCCCGGGCGACCTTGCCCGCCGTCTTCGTCCCGCCGCGGCGCTGGAGCCACACGGCCAGCCGGGTCAGGGAGATGTTGACGATGAGGTAGATCCCGGCGCCCACCAGGAACAGCGCCACGTAGTACTTCTGCCCGAAGTACTGCGCGTTGGTCTGCATCGCCCGCAGCAGCTCGGGGTACCCGACGATGAACCCCAGCGAGGAGTCCTTGAGCAGCACGACGAGCTGCGCGATGAGGCTCGGGAGCATCGTCCGGACCGCCTGCGGCAGCTGGACGAGCAGCAGCGTCTGCCACCGCGAGAGCCCGATGGCGTACGCCGCCTCGGTCTGGCCCTTGGGCAGCGACGCGAGCCCGGCGCGCAGGATCTCCGCGATGATCGCCATGTTGTAGACCGTCAGGCCGAACACGACGGCGGCGAACGCGTCCCACCCGAAGCCGAGCAGGCCGAACAGCATCATCAGCAGCACGGGCAGGCCGCGGAACAGCTCGATGACGACCGTCGCGGGCGCGCGCAGCCACGCGATCCGGGTGGTGCGCCACATCGCGAGCAGCAGGCCGAGCACGAGCGCGAGCGGGGCGGCGACGACCGCGGCCCGCAGGGTGGCGCCGAGGCCGCGCACGACCATCGAGGTCCACACGGCCTCGGCGGACTGGTTCTTCGGCGGGTCGTACAGCACGTCCCAGCGGTCGGCGCCGAACAGGCCGCGGCCGTCGGCGTACCGGAACGCCAGCACGAGCAGGGCGACGACCAGCAGGCCGCCGACGACGGAGCCGATCCGCTCGCGCCGCCGGGCGACGGGTCCGGGCTCGTCGTACAGGACGGTGCTCATCGGGCGAACGCCACCTTCCGCTCGAGGACCCCGGCCAGGTAGCCGGCCGGGATGGTGATGACCAGGTAGAACAGCCCGACTCCGACGAGCGCGAGCGTCGCCTCGGACGGGTTCGCCAGCGCGATCCGGCGGCCGGAGGCCAGCAGCTCGACGACCGCGAAGCCCGCGGCCACGGAGGTGTTCTTGGTGAGGGCGATGAGCACGTTGATCAGCGGGGGGATCACCGAGCGCACGGCCTGGGGGAGCACGATCAGCCCGAGCGTCTGCCCGAAGGTGAGCCCGATCGCCCGGGCCGCCTCCGCCTGGCCGACGGGGACGCCGTTGATGCCGGACCGGATGGCCTCGCAGATGAACGCCGAGGTGTAGGCGGACAGCGCGATGACGGCGGTCCAGAAGCCGAGCGGCGGGAGCACGCCGAACTGCGGCGCCACGAACACCAGGAAGAAGAACACCAGGGTGAGCGGGGTGTTGCGCAGCAGCTCGACGTAGGTGACGGCGAAGCCGCGCAGCGTCGACAGCGGGGAGACGCGCATCGCCGCGAGCACCGTGCCCCAGACCAGGGCGAACGCCCCGGACAGGAGGGTGAGCTGCAGCGTCACGCGGAAGCCGCTCAGGTAGGCCGGCAGGTTGTCGGCGATCAGGTCCACGCGGGGGTCCTTGCCTTCGGGGGACGACGGGGTCGACGAGGGCGTCGACGGGGCGTCGACGGCGCGGACGGGCCGCGCGGCGCCCGGGAGCGGTGGCACCCGGGCGCCGCGGCGCCGTCAGTAGCGGTCGACGGCGGGCGGCTCGGGCGTCGGCAGCACGGTGCCGGCGGTCGCCTCCCACGCGGCCGTCCAGGTGCCGTCCTCGTAGGACTGCTCGAGGACGTCGTTGATCCACATCCGGAAGTCGGTGTCGTCGAGCGCCAGGCCGATGCCGTACGGCTCCTCGGTGAACGGCTCGCCCCGGACCTCGAACGTCGGGTCGTCGGCCGCGAAGCCGGCGAGGATCACGTTGTCGGTGCTGATGGCGTCGACCTGGCCCCCGCGCAGCGGCTCGAGGCAGTCGGAGTACGCGCCGAACGGCACGACCTCCGTGTCGGGGAAGTTCTCCAGCAGGTTCGCCTCGGGGGTGGACCCGGAGACGGTGCAGACCTTCTTGCCCGCGAGGTCGTCGGGGCCCTGGATGTCCTCGTTGTCGGCGAGCGTGAGGATCGACTGCCCGGCCTCGTAGTACGGGCCCGCGAACGACACGACCTCCTTGCGCTCGTCGTTGATCGTGTAGGTCGCGACGACGATGTCGACCTGGCCGGACTCGATGAACGACTCGCGGTTGGCGGACACCGTCTCCTTCCACTCGATGCCGTCCTCGGGGATGCCGAGCGCGCCGGCGATGATCTTGCCGATCTCGACGTCGAAGCCCTCGGGCGTGCCGTCGGGGCCGACCAGGCCGAACAGCGGCTGGTCGAACTTGGTGCCGATCGTGATGGAGCCCGCCTCGGCGAGCTCGGCCATCGTGGAGCCCTCGGGGAAGTCGGCGGCCTCGACGTCGGAGACCTCGGGGGTCGAGCCGCCGTCGGCGTCGTCGGACCCGCCGCAGGCGGCGAGGGTCAGGACGGTGGCGGCGGCGAGGGCGATCGGGCCTGCGGTGCGGGTTCTCATGTCGGGCTCCTGGGGTCGCGTCGGGTGCGGTGCGTCTCGGTCGGTGCCGGTCGGGGTTCGTGCGGTGGTGCGTGGTGCTGCGGGCGCGGGGGCGCCCGGGCTCAGTGGGTGAGGATCTTCGACAGGAAGTCGCGCGCCCGGTCGCTGCGCGGGGCGGTGAAGAACGTCTCGGGGTCCGCCTCCTCGACGATGGCGCCCCCGTCCATGAACACGACGCGGTCGGCGGCCCGCCGGGCGAAGCCCATCTCGTGCGTGACGACGACCATCGTCATGCCCTCGGCCGCCAGCGACGTCATCACGTCGAGGACCTCGTTGATCATCTCGGGGTCCAGCGCGGAGGTCGGCTCGTCGAAGAGCATGACCTTGGGCTCCATCGCGAGCGCGCGGGCGATCGCGACGCGCTGCTGCTGGCCGCCCGACAGCTGCGCGGGCAGCTTGTCCGCCTGGCTGGCGACGCCGACCCGCTCGAGGAGCGCCATCGCGCGCTCCTTCGCCTCGCGGCCACCGATCCGGCGGACCTTCTGCAGCCCGAGGGTGACGTTCTGCAGCACGGTGCGGTGGGCGAACAGGTTGAACGACTGGAACACCATGCCCACGTCGGCGCGGAGCCGGGCGAGCGCCCGGCCCTCGGCGGGCAGCGGCACGCCGTCGACGGTGATCGAGCCGGACTCGATCGTCTCGAGCCGGTTGATGGTCCGGCACAGCGTGGACTTGCCGCTGCCGGACGGGCCGATCACGACGACGACCTCGCCGCGACGCACGGTGAGGTTGACGTCCTGGAGCACGTGCAGCGCACCGAAGTGCTTCTCCACGTGCTCGAGGACGACGAGGGGCGCACCGGGGTGGGGTGCCGGGGACGCCGCGGAGGTGGGGGCCGGGGCCGGGTCGGGCTGTGCCATCCCTGGAACCTATGAGGCTCGTGTTACCCGCGCCACCTTTCCAGGTCACAGATCGGAAACAGCCCGGTCATGTGCACACCTCAGGCAAGTCATCGCTGCGGAGGACGGCGAGCCGCGGACGTACCCTGGTCCGCGATGAGCACGACGACCCCGCCCCCCGTCCTCGTGGCCTCCGACGCCCCCACGTCGCCGGCCGGCGCGCCCGCGCGCACGTACCTGGTCAAGACCCTCGGGTGCCAGATGAACGTGCACGACTCCGAGCACATGGCCGGCATGCTGGAGCAGGCCGGCTACGTCGCCGCGTCGCCCGAGGCCGCGGCGGCCGAGGAGGCCGACGTCATCGTCATCAACACGTGCGCGGTGCGGGAGAACGCGGCCGACAAGCTGTACGGCAACCTCGGCCGGCTGGCCGGGACCAAGCGCGCCCGCCCGGGGATGCAGATCGCCGTCGGCGGCTGCCTGGCGCAGAAGGACCGCACCGGGATCGTCGAGCGCGCGCCGTGGGTCGACGTCGTGTTCGGCACGCACAACCTCGACGTGCTGCCGGTGCTGCTGGAGCGCGCCCGGCACAACGAGGCGGCGCAGGTCGAGATCGAGGAGTCCCTCAAGGTCTTCCCGTCGACGCTGCCGACCCGCCGCGAGTCCGCCTACGCCGGCTGGGTGTCGATCAGCGTCGGCTGCAACAACACCTGCACGTTCTGCATCGTGCCGCACCTGCGCGGCAAGGAGCGCGACCGCCGGCCGGGCGACGTGCTCGCCGAGGTCGCCGCGCTCGTCGACCAGGGCGCGATCGAGGTCACGCTCCTGGGCCAGAACGTGAACTCGTACGGCGTCGAGTTCGGCGACCGCGGCGCGTTCGCCAAGCTGCTGCGCGCGGCCGGGTCGATCGACGGGCTGGAGCGGCTGCGGTTCACCTCGCCGCACCCGGCCGCGTTCACCGACGACGTCATCGCCGCGATGGCCGAGACGCCCGCCGTCATGCCCAGCCTGCACATGCCGCTGCAGTCCGGCTCGGACCGGGTCCTGCGCGCGATGCGCCGGTCCTACCGGTCGGAGAAGTTCCTCGGCATCCTCGACCGGGTCCGCGCGCAGCTGCCGGATGCCGCGATCACCACGGACATCATCGTGGGCTTCCCGGGGGAGACCGAGGAGGACTTCGCCGAGACGCTGCGCGTGGTCGAGGCGTCCCGGTTCTCCTCGGCGTTCACGTTCCAGTACTCCCCGCGCCCCGGCACGCCGGCCGCCGACCTGCCCGACCAGCTGCCCAAGGCGGTCGTCCAGGAGCGGTACGAGCGGCTGATCGCGCTGCAGGACCGGATCGGCCTGGAGGAGGCGCAGCGCCAGGTCGGCCGCACGGTCGAGGTGCTGCTCGCCGAGGGCGAGGGCCGCAAGGACGGCGAGACCCGCCGGCTGTCCGGCCGCGCCGCGGACAACCGCCTGGTGCACCTCGCGCTGCCCGGCGGGCTGGCGGAGGCCGACGCGCCACGCCCCGGTGACCTGGTCACGGTCGACGTCACGCACGCGGCCCCGCACCACCTGGTCGCCGACTCGGCGGCGCAGGGCGGCACGTTCGCGGTGCGCCGGACCCGGGCGGGCGACGCCTGGGAGCGGCGGCAGGCGGGCGAGGACGACCGCGCGCACGGCGGCGCGGGCGACGCGTGCGGGACCGGTGCCCCCGCGGGCCCGGCCGCCCCGGTGCTGCTCGGCCTGCCGACCCTCGGGCGGCGCTGACGCCGGACCCGGCGCCGGCCGCCGCTCAGACCTGCGGCGGCAGCAGCTGGTCGAACGAGGCGAAGCTCTGCACCCCGGTGCCGAGCCCGCACGACAGCAGCTGGTCCAGCTGCTCGGCGGTCACGCCGTGCTCCAGGTCCGTCGAGACCTCGCTGTACACGGCGAGCTGGCCCTCCTCCTCGCGGAGGTAGAGCTTCGGCCAGATGCGCTCGCGGTTCCAGTCGTTGAGCGCGAGCGTCACCGCGCGGCGGCTGTCGACCGGGAGCTGCCGGTGCCACCGGCCACGCACCTGCAGGATCTCCCGCTGCTCGCCGAGCAGCAGGAACCAGAACCGGGAGTCGTTCCAGACGCCGGTCAGGTCGCCGTCCTCGTCGACCCGGAAGTGGTAGCCGCGGGACGACAGCGCCGAGGCGACCCGGTCCCGGGTCAGCGGCGTCGGCCGGGCCTGCAGCGGCACGCGTCGCTGCGGGACGGGGGCGGCGGCGCGCTCGCCGAGCACCCGGGACAGCCAGCCCGGCGTGCGGGGCGCGGTCACGGGGCCACCGCCGCGGGGTCGGGGTAGAGCTCGTCGATCGCGTCGAAGAACGTGCTCGACGTGCTCAGGCCGCAGAACAGGATCTGGCTCAGCTGCTCGTCGGTCGCGCCGTGCTCCAGGTCGGTGGAGACCTCGGCGACGACGTGCACCATGCCGTTGTCCCGGACCCGCACGTACGCCTTGGGCCAGATGCGCTCGGCGTTCCACTCGGTGCAGGCGTCGAGCACCTCCTCGAGCCGCTCGATCGCGATCTCGCGGTTCCACTGCCCGCGCACCTGGACGATCTCCTGGTGGTCGCCGAACAGGAAGAAGTAGAACAGCCGCCCGCGCCACAGCCCGCCGAGGTCGCCGTCGTCGTCGGTGAAGTAGTGGAAGTCGTTGCGCTCGAACCAGCGCACGATCCGGTCGGTGCTCAGCGGGGTGGGGCGGCCGTCGTCCACGGACACGCCGCCGGGCTCCGACCCGCGCGCGCCACCCCGACCCGGGTTGGCGGGGACCGGCGCGGCCTCGCGGCCGCTCGCCGGGCGGCCCGGTCCGCGGCGGGGGCGGCGGTTCCCGAACAGACCCATGCGCACACCATACGCGCGGGCGCCGACGCCGCCAGCGTGGTCACCCCCCGTTCACCGGATCGGACATCTCGGACGGCTGCGTGCTCGCGCAATCGGGTTAGGCTCGTCGGGGACGGGCCCTCGCGGGCCCGCCACCAGCACCGACGCAGCCCGCGGGACCGAGGCGGCCCCGCACGACACCGACGAGGACGCCATGGGTTTCTTCACCAAGCCGGACGCCGCGGCGTCCGTCCCCGGACCGCAGCCCCTGTCGCACCAGCGCGTCATCGACGTGCTCGACGCGCGCGAGATGAACTACGGGGTCGACGACGACGGCGACATCGGCGGCTACTGGGACGGCCACCTGTTCTACTTCTTCCGCCTCGGCGGCCAGCAGGAGTACCTGCAGACCCGCGGGCGGTGGAACCGCAAGGTCGGGATCGACCAGTACGCGCGGGTGGTCGACCTCGTGAACACCTGGAACTCCGAGAAGCTGTGGCCGAAGGGCTACGTGCGGGCCGAGGACGACGTCGTCGGCGTGTACGCCGAGCACACGGTCGACTACGAGCACGGCGCGACCGACGAGCAGATCGACCTGCACCTGGCGTGCGGGATCACCACCGCGCTGAGCCTGTTCGAGCACCTCGACGAGCAGTTCCCGGCCGAGGCCGCGGCGGCGAAGGCCGCCGAGGCGGCGGCAGCCGGGGAGTGACCCCGCACCGATGACGGAACCCGCCGCGCGGGCGTTCCAGGTCGACCTGCACGGCGTGGTCGACCTGCTCGCCCGGCACCTGTACTCCGGACCCCGGGTCTACCTGCGCGAGCTGCTGCAGAACGGCGTCGACGCGATCACCGCGCGCCGCGCCGAGGACCCGGGGTGCCCGGCGACCGTCCGGCTGCGCCCGCTGCCGGACGGCTCGCTGCTCGTCACCGACTCCGGGGTGGGCCTGACCCGCGCCGAGGCGGAGGAGCTGCTCGCGACCGTCGGCCGGTCCTCCAAGCGCGACCTCGACCTCGGCGTCGGTCGCGAGGAGTTCCTCGGGCAGTTCGGCATCGGCCTGCTGTCGGCGTTCATGGTGGCCGACGCCATCGAGCTGGTGTCCCGGTCCGCCCGCGACCCGCAGGCGCCTGCCGTGCGCTGGCGCGGGCACGCGGACGGGTCGTACGACCTCGTCGAGCTGCCGGCCGCCGACCTGCCCGCGGGCAGCACCGTGCGGCTCCGGCCGCGGCGGGACCTGGAGCACTGGCTGGCGGGGGAGACCGTCGCGGCCCTCGCCGCGGAGTTCGGCTCGCTGCTGCCGGTGGACGTGGCGGTGGAGGTGCCGCTGGGGGCCGCTGCGGCGCCCGCACCGAGCGCCGCGGACCCTGCCGACGACCTGCCGGCCGACGGCGCCCCGCGCCCCGGGCACGTGTGGCGCCGCATCTCGGCCCCCGAGGCGCCCTGGGCGCGCGAGTACCCGGACGAGGCCTCCCGCGCGCAGGCGCTGGCCCGGTACTGCGAGCAGACGCTCGGCTTCACGCCGCTCGCGAGCATCGACCTGTCGGTCCCGCTGGCCGGGGTCACCGGGGTGGCGTTCGTGCTGCCCGCGGCGGTGCCGCCGGGCGGCGGCGGGTCGCACCGGGTCTACCTCAAGCGGATGCTGCTCGGCACGCGCGTCGACGGGCTGCTGCCGGAGTGGGCGTTCTTCGTCCGGTGCGTCATCGACGCCTCCGGCCTGCGCCCGACCGCGTCCCGCGAGGCGCTGTACACGGACGAGGTGCTGCTGGCGACGCAGGAGGCGCTCGCGGACGCGGTCCGGTCCTGGACGCTGCGCACCCTGGAGTCGTCGACCGCCCTCGCGCGGCAGTTCGTGAGCACCCACCACCTGGCCGTGCGCTCCCTCGCGCTGACCGACGACACGATGCTCGACCTCGCGGCGCGGATCCTGCCGTACGAGACGACCGACGGGACGCTGACCCTCGCCGAGGTGGCCCAGGAGCACGGGCAGGTGGTGTTCGCGCCGACGCTCGAGGAGTACAAGCGGATCGCCCCGGTCGCCCGCGCGCAGGGCCTGGCCGTGGTGAACGCGGGCTACGTCTACGACGCCGACCTGCTGGCGCGGCTCGCCGCGCGCGGTCCCGGGCGCGGCCTGGGCGAGGTGCGGCCGCTCGGCGCCGGCGACATCGCGCAGGTGCTGGCCCCGGTGGCCCCGGAGCGCGAGCTCGCCACCCTCGACGCGGTCCGTGCGGGCGGCGAGGTGCTGCGGCCCCTCGACACCGAGCTCGTGCTGCGGACGTTCGAGCCCGCCGAGCTGCCCGCCGTGCTGCTGCACGACCGGGACGGCGACCACCAGCGCGACCTGCGGGCGGCGATGGCCGAGGCCGACGACGTGTGGAGCGACGTGCTCGCGGGGTTCGCCGCGCCCGCCGCCGCGCGCCGGCTCGTGCTCAACGACGCCAGCCCGCTGGTGCGCGACCTGCTCGACGCGCCGCCGGGCGAGGTGGTGGCCGCGGGGCTGCGGTCCCTGTACGTCTCCGCCCTGCTGCTGTCCGGCGAGCCGCTGCGCGCGCGGGAGTCGGAGCTGATGACCGGCTCGATGTCGGTGCTGCTGCGGGCGGGGCTGGCCGGGTCCGGCGCGGGCCCGCGGGGCGGCGCCGGCGGCGAGGGGGTGCCGGGCGCGCTGCCCGGCGCCGACGACGAGGGGGCCGGGGGACCGGCCGGGGAGGAGCGGGCGTGAGCCGCACGCTGGACGAGGCCAACCGCGAGATCACCCGGGTCCGGCAGATGCCGTACGGGCTCGCGCGCACCCAGGCCGCCGAGCGCCAGGTGCGGCTGGTCGACGCCGAGGGGCCCGACGCCGCGCGCGCGTACGCGCTCGGCACCCTGGTCGAGGCGTACCAGTGGGGCGGCGAGGTCGACCGGTCGTTCGTCGCGTTCGCGCGGCTGCTGCGCTGGTGGGACGAGCACCCCGAGCACTTCGACGCCCAGGACCGGCACGGCCTGTTCTGGTCGTTCAAGTGGATGGTCTCCGGGCTCGCGGACTTCCCGACGGTGCCCGCCGAGCAGATCGACCGCACGCTCGCGGACATGGAGCGGCGGTACGCCCTGGCCGGCAACGGCATGGACGCGGTCGCCTACGAGCGGTTCGCCTGGGCCCGGCAGCGCGGCGCCGCCGACGTGGAGGCCGCCTACCAGGCGTGGGTCGCCACCCCGCGCGACGACTTCTCCCAGTGCGAGGCCTGCGACCCGGGCGACCGCGCCGCGTGGCTCCTCGCCACCGACCGGGCGGAGGAGGGCATCCGGATCATCGAGCAGACGCTCGCCGAGGACCCGTCCTGCGCGTCCGAGCCCGCCGACATGCTGTCGTACCTCGCCGAGGCCTACCTCGACCAGGGCCGGCCCCGCGACGCCGCCCGGACGCACCGGCGCGCCGTCGCCGCGCTCGCCGAGGCCGAGTCCGACATGGTCGGGGCCCGCGGCCGCCGGGTGCGGCTGCTGGCGCGCGGCGGGCAGGCCGAGCGCGCCGTCCGGGCGATCGAGGCCGATCAGCAGTACCTCACCGGCGGGGACACGCCGTACTCGCGGCTGGCGTTCGCGCGGCTGGTCGGCGCGGCGACGCACGTGCTGCGCTCGGCCGGCCGGGGCGACCTGCCGGTGCGCCTGACCGCGGTGCCCGCGACGACCGTGGCCGAGCTCGACGACTGGCTGCGGTCCGAGGCGACCGCGCTGGCGCGGCAGTTCGACGCGCGGAACGGGACCAGCGCCGAGAGCGAGTCGGTGGCGCGGGCCTGGGCGACGGAGCCGGCGGGCGACGTGCTGGACCTGGACGTGCTGCCGCGGGGGCTGGCGGGGCGCGGGGCCGTGGCGGCGGGTGCGGCGGGTCCGGCGGCCGCGGCGGGCGCTCCCGGACCGAGAGCCGGCGGTGCCGCTGTCGGCGGCGGGCAGCCCGACGCCGGTGCGGCGGGCGCGGGCGACGCCCGGCGCGCGGCCCCGGCCCTGTCTCTTATCCACATCTCCGAGCCCACGAGACATGGCGCCTGATCTGGGGGGGGGG
>NZ_JBYTEP010000047.1:0-33223 GCF_058792015.1 Cellulomonas sp. EB106-03-03-XG116 | reverse complement strand
ACCCGGAGCGCCGCCGCGAGCACGGCGGGCCGCGGCCGCCCGCCGCCGTCGGCGACCTTGAACGCGACCGCGGACCCGTCCGGGAGCGCCGCCGCGTACACGCCGTCCGCGCCGTCCTTGGCGACCAGCCCCGGCACCGCCCGCATCGCCCGGGTCACGTCCCGCTCGGCGCCCCCGACGAGCTCGGGGTGCTCGGCCATCGCCAGCGCCACCCGGGCGAGCGGCGTGCCGGGGTCGGCGACCGGCGCGACCGCGATGCGGGCGAACGCCCGCGCGAGCCCGGCCAGCGTCGTCGAGAACAGCGGCGCGCCGCAGCCGTCGACGGTGACGTGCCAGGCCTGCTCGCCGGTGAGCTCCTCGACCGCCGCGCGGCACGCGACCTGCACGGGGTGCTCGGGCTCGCGGTACTCGGCGGGCTCCCAGCCGGGCTCGCCGGCGTGCGCCACGCAGGTCGCCAGCATCGCCGCGTGCTTGCCGGAGCAGTTCTGCGCGACCGGCTCCTTGCCGTGCCCCTCGGTGCGCCACGCGAACGCCGCCTCGGCGTCCAGCGGGAAGTCGGGGGTGTTGTCGAGCGCCGACTCGTCCAGGCCCGCGCCGAGCAGCGTCTCGCGCACGACCCGGAGGTGCTCCGGGGTCCCGTCGTGGCTGGCGCAGGCGAGGGCGAGGTGCGGCCCGTCGAGGTCGAGGCCCGCGCGGAGCATGCCGACGGCCTGCAGCGGCTTGAGCGACGACCGGGCCAGCACCGTGACCTCCGGGTCGCCCAGCGCGAGCCGCACCGAGCCGTCCGGCGCGAGCACGACCAGGTGGCCGAGGTGCACCGACTCGACGAGCTCGCCGCGCACCACGCGGGCGAGCGGGACCGCGGCCGAGGCGACGTCGCCCGCCCCCTCGGCGTGCCGCGCGACGACGGCCGCGGCGGCCGCGCCGTGCAGCCGCTCGGCCAGGTCGGGGCCGCCCTGCCGGACGCCGGGCACGCTCACCACCCGCCGCGGGTCGGGCCCTGGCCGCCACCGCTGCCGCGGCGGCGGGAGTGCGGCGCGACCGCCGGGCGCACGTCGACCAGGTACACGATCGCGGCGACGGCGCTCAGCAGCGCGAGGAACGTCGGGAACGCCCCGAGCCCGAGCGGCGGCGGCACCGAGAAGAACGCCACCGCGGTGGCGATGCCCAGGATGATCGACCAGATCTGCTTGGTCTGCTTGCCCGCCGCGACGTACGCGGACGCGGGGCGGCGCAGCGCGTCGACCAGCGCCCAGACCGCCAGCACGAGGATGACGAGGGTGAACAGGAGGAAGAGCAGCACCTGCACGTTGCCGAAGATCACGGGGCGAGCCTACGGTGCGCCGGCCGCCGCGCGCCCGGCGGGCCCGGCGGGTCCGCGCCGCGGAGCCGGGCGGGTCAGATCTCCGGCAGCGCCTCGCGCGCGGTGCGCGGGTCGACGCCGGCCGCCTCCAGCAGGTCGACGACGAGCGAGCGCACCAGCAGCAGCAGGCTCTGCGCCTGGAGGTCGTCGGGCGTCAGCGTGAACGGGTCGAGCTCGCCGGCCAGCCGCAGCAGGTCCTCCCGGGCCCGCAGCGGCTCCGTCCCCGCCCCGAGCGCCGCCGCCAGGGCGTCCGCCGCGAGCGCCACCCGGTCCACCGCGTCCGCGACCGGCCCGAGGTCGCGCTCCCCGTCCGCCTGCACCGACGCGAGCGCACGCCGGGCCAGCACCCGGGAGTTGCGCACGGCGCGGTCGACCCGCACGGCCGACTGCCCGATCCAGGCCAGCTCGGTGCGGTGCCGGCGCGCCGCGGGCGACACCCGCGCCAGGTCCCGGGCCGAGGAGGCGGCGTCCTGCCACTCGTCGAGGGCCGGCTGGGACGCGCGGCCCCGGATGAGGGCGTCCTCGACGTCGTGCTCCGACGGCCCGCGCATCCCGCGGGCGAGCAGCCGGAGCATCCCGGCGAGCTCCTCCACCGCGGCCCGGCCCTGGGCGCGGGGCCGCCGCCGCGGGTCGCTGGGCGTGAGCGCGGCGACCGCCAGCGCGACCAGGCCGCCGACCAGGGCGTCGGTCCAGCGCCCGACCGGGCCGCCCGACGCGCTGACCGCGGGCAGCCCGACGATGACGATCGCCTGCACGCCCGCCTGCGTCGTGAGCATCGGCCCGCGGTCGAGGAACCGGGCGGTGAGCGCCGCGACCAGCAGCACGAACGCCACCTGCCACGCGCCGGTACCGATCACGTGCACGACCAGGTCGCCCAGGCCGACGCCGATCGCGACGCCGACCGCGAGCTCCGCCACCCGGCGCAGGTCCCGGTCGGCGGTGAACCCGAGCGCGATCCAGGCGCTCACCGGCGCGAAGAACGGCGCGCTGTGCCCGAGCACGGCGGAGCCGATCCAGTAGGCGACGCCCGCGGCGAGCACGGCCTGCAGGACCGGCACGAACGCCGTCCGCACGCGGGCACGACCCTGCCGCACGCGCGCGGCGACCTGCACCCGGACGGCGGAGGGTCCCCGGTCCGGCCGCGCCGCCCCCGTCACCGGGCGGTCACAGCATCGGGTGGCCGCCGAGGCCGCGGGTGAGCGGCCCCCGCGCGGCCGGGCGGTCGACGGACACGCCGTCGCCCGGGACCACGATCTCCTGGCCCGCGGTCAGCACGCCGCCGTCGGCCTCGACCACGACCTCGACGTCCACCGGCACCGAGCGCTTCACGACCGCCAGCGCGACCGGGCCGAGCTCGTGGTGCCGGGCGACGGTCGTGACGACCCCCACCTCGCGGCCGGGCTCGCCCGTGCTGAGCAGGTCGCCGAGGTCGCGCACGACCGCGCCGGCCTCGGGGAGCACGTGGCCCGACCCGTCGAGGTGCAGCATCACCAGCCGGCGCGGCGGCCGGCCGAGGTTGTGCACCCGCGCGATCGTCTCCTGGCCGCGGTAGCAGCCCTTGTGCAGGTGCACGGCGGTGCGCAGCCAGTCGAGCTCGTGCGGGATCGTCCGGTGGTCGACCTCGCGGCCGGCGCGCGGGCGCCACGCCTCGACGCGCACGGCCTCGCTCGCCCAGGTGCCGACCAGCGGCCAGCCCGCGGACTCCCGCGCCCGCACCGCGTCGGCCAGGCCGGCGCGGGGCACCAGCACGAGCCGCCAGGCCCGGTCGGCGCCGGGGTGCTCGTCGTCGGGCAGGCCGTACCGGGTGCCGCCGGGCAGGGTCCGCGGCCACGGGTCGCGCCAGGTGACCGGCTCGCCCTCGGCGCCCTCGGCGTCGACCGGCTCCCCGATCGCGGCCCAGTCGTCCGTCACGTCCGCGACCTCGACGCGCAGCAGGAACCGCATCCGGTCCAGCCACGCCGCCAGCGCGGGTGCGGTCTCGCTGATCAGCCAGGTGGCCTCGCCGTCGTCCACGACCGCGGCGGCGTGCTCGACGTGCCCCTGCGGGCTGAGCACGAGCGTCTCCGTCGAGGTCCGCGGCGGCAGCGCGGTGAGCTCCTGCGAGGTGATGGAGTTGAGCCAGGACAGCCGGTCGGGCCCGGCCACCCGGACCACCCCGAGGTGCGACTGGTCGACGACGGCGCCGCCGCGGGTCAGCGCGCGCTGCTCCGCGGTCGGGTCGCCGTAGTGCCAGGCCACGCCCGCGTCGGGCCCGGACGCGGCGACCGCGCCGTGCCGGTCGAGCAGCGGGCTGCGGTGCCGGGGCTCCGCGGGTGCGGCCGCGACGTCGTCGGACATCTCAGTCCGTCACGCGGGCGAGCCGCGCGGAGGCGTACGACTGCAGCTCGTGCCCGAACGCGGCGAGGTCGTGCGCCCACATCAGCTCGCCGTTCACCAGGCCGTACAGGCGCTTGCCCGCCGACACCTCGGCGCCGGACGCGGTGCGGGCGATGACGTCGCTGACCAGGTCGATGCGCCCGTTGCCGGTCGCGCCGACGTAGACGGCGACGTGCCCGGACGGGTCGGCGAGGAGCAGCTCGACCGGCGACAGCGCCGACCCCATGCCCTCGGGCCGCTCCGGCGGGATGCGCCAGTAGCCCTGCTCCGTCGACCACACCGCCCCGGCCGCGTCCGCGTCCGCGGCGGGCGCGTCGGCCGGGCCGCCGTCGGCGTCGGCGATCGCGGAGGCGTCGTCCGGCACGACGACGAGCCGGATCGTGGACGTGTAGGAGAGGTACGGGCCGCCGTCGTGGTCGATCACCACGTCCTGGGTGAACGCCGTCTCCTCGATCCCCGGGTACCCCACGACGCCTTCGCCGTGCCAGCGCCCGACGAGCCAGGCGAGCGGGTACATCTCCGGGGCGAGGCCCTCGGGCAGCGTGAACGCCATGGAAGCCCTTCTTGTCAGCGCTGTCCCTTGAACAGCCGGTAGACGACGAAGCCGGAGAACCACCCGATGGTGAGCGTCGCGGCGACGAGCAGACCGATGAACACGATCTCGAGTGCGTGCATCTGCCGATCCTAACGACGACGCGGCCCCGCGCCTTCCCGACGCCTCAGGCCCGGGCGTGCCGCACCCGGACGCCGAGCAGGTAGAGCTCGCAGCCGAGGCACAGGCCGAACACCGCGTTGAGCACCGCGGCGACGAGCGCCAGGGCAGCCGCGACCACCACCGCCCCCGGGACCCCCAGCAGCGCGAGCAGGACGCCCGCCCCGGTGATGACCAGGCCGACCAGCTGCGCGAACCGCGGCGGGCGCGGGTCCTCGAGCTCGGCGGGCGGGGCGAGCCGGGGGCGCACGAGGCCCCGGTAGAGCAGCCCCTGGACGGACCCCTGCGCCCCGCGGACGGCGCCGACGGCGAACAGCGCGGCGACGACGGCCAGCGCGACGGTCGCGGCGGCGCCGGGGAGCAGCAGGACCACCACGAGCAGGGCGGCGGTGACGGCGGCGCCGACCCGCGGGCCGCGGGGGTCGATGCCGGCCGGGGCGTCGGGCGCGGGGCCGCGGGCGGCGGCGGGTGCGGGCTGCGGCGTGCGGGGGGACGCGGGCACGGCGGTCTCCAGGGGGTGAGGCGGGCGGGGTGGTCGAGCCGAGGCCGGGCGCGGCGCCGGGTGGGGCGCCGGGTGGGGAGCCGGTCAGGCGGCGGCCGGACAGGGGTCGAGCGCACCGAGCGCCTCGACGGCCTGCTGCCGCGTCGTCGCCCCGGACAGCCGGCCGCGCACGGCGCCGGCGCCGTCGAGCACGAGGACCGTGGGCGTGCGCAGGACGTCGAACCGCCGGACCAGGTCCAGGCGCTCCTCGGCGGCGACCTCGACGTGCGCGACGTCCGCGCGCTCCCCGGCGAGCGCGCGGAGCACGGCGGCGGTGCTGCGGCACGGCGCGCACGCCTCGGACGACAGCTGGAGGAACGTCGCCGCGTCGCCGAGCGGGGCGCCGACCTCGGCGGCGGTCAGCCGGTCGGGGGCCGTCGCCGCGCCGCGGGCCGCCACGAACCGCCCGTTCCGCGAGCGCCAGAGCAGGCCGGCGAGGACCGCGAGCGCGAGCACGCCGACGACCAGCAGCACGCGCAGCCCCATGCCCACCCCCACTCCCGGCGCGGGCGCGTCCGGCGGGCGGCCCGGTCGTCAGCCGACGAGCACGCGGCCGACGACGTAGACCAGGATGCCGGTGACGGCGACGGGCAGCACAGCGACCGCCCACCCCGCGAGACGATGTTCCAGCGCGGGCAGCCGGTCGAACAGCGCGTCGCCCGCGGCGACCAGGACGCCGATCGCCGCGCCGAGGAGCGCCCCCGACAGCAGCCCGACGGTGGGCAGCGCGGCGCCCGCGACCAGCCCGCCCGCGACGGCGGCGCCGAGCGTCGCGCCCGCGCCCGCCCAGCCGCGCAGGGGCAGCGCCGTGACGGCGGACCCGACCGCGAGGGCGACCGCGCCGGTCACGACGACCGCGTCGCCCGCCGCCGTGCGCTCGGCCGCGAGCCAGCCGGCGGCGCACACGGGCACCAGCGCGCCGGCGACGGTCCCGGCGACCGACTCGACCAGCCGCTCGCGACCGTCCCGCCGCGCCAGCTCGGCGACGAACGCCGCGAGCACCGCCCCGGCGAACACCGCGGGCACGTCGCCCAGCAGCGGCTCGGTGGTCGTGACGTGCACGACCACGACGGCCGCGACCCCCGCGAGCCCGATCACCACCCCGCTGCCGACGCGCGCGGGCAGCCCGGCGACGTGGGGCCAGCCGAGCGCGAGGACGCCGGAGAGGGCGATCAGCAGGGCGGCGAGGACGACCCCGTCCCGGCCGGCGAGCGAGACGCCCCCGAGGACACCGGCGACGGCGACGAGCGTCGCCAGGACGGCCGTGGTCACGGCGCGGTTCGAGGCGGGCACGGGCGCCATCCTCGCATCCCGGGGCCCCGCACCCGGCATCGGGCCGGTCGCGAGCGGCCGGGGACGCGGGCTGCTTGTACCACCGCGATGTGTCGCGGACGCAGGGGTCGACGTGACATCGGAGGGGTACCGTGTCCCCAATTCGGACGGGAGGAGGGCCGCTGCGTGGCCGACCTGCTGCTGCTCACCCCCGCGTCGGGGGGTTCGTCCCAGGTGCTGCCGGCGCTCGGGCTGCTGTCCCACCGGGTCCGCGTGCTGCCCGTGGAGCCCTCGGCCCTGGTGGACGCGCCCGACGCCGACATCGTCGTGCTCGACGCGCGGCGCGACCTGGTGACCGCGCGCACCACGTGCCGCCTGCTGCGCGCGACCGGTCTGACCGTGCCGCTCGTGCTCGTGCTGACCGAGGGCGGCCTCACGGTCGTCACGGCCGAGTGGGGCGCGGACGACATCGTGCTGGAGAACGCGACGCCCGCCGAGGTCGAGACCCGGTTCCGGCTCGTCATCGAGCGCGCCGCCCGGTCGTCCTACGACGACCAGCCCCAGGAGATCTCGTCGGGCGAGCTGATGATCGACGCCGGCGGGTACACCGCCCGGCTCCGCGGCCGTCCGCTCGACCTCACGTACAAGGAGTTCGAGCTCCTCAAGTACCTGGTGCAGCACCCGGGCCGCGTGTTCACCCGCGCCCAGCTGCTCCAGGAGGTCTGGGGATACGACTACTACGGGGGCACCCGCACGGTCGACGTCCACGTCCGGCGGCTGCGCGCCAAGCTCGGGCCGGAGCACGAGCAGCTCATCGGCACGGTGCGGAACGTCGGCTACCGGTTCGACCCGCCGAAGGACCGGCGCTCGGCCGACAGCGGTGCCGCGCCGGCGGCCGCCGAGGTCGTCGCGGACGCCTGACGGCGCCCACCACCTACGGAGGGCCGTCGTCGTCGGCCGCGTTCGTCGCGCGCCGCCACGATGGCGGGATGACACCGCTGACCTGGGTGCTGTCCGGCCTGTCCGCCGTCGTGCTCGTCGGCGCCCTCGCCCGGCTGCTGCGCCGCGCGCGTCCCGGGCGCCCGGTCCGGGAGCGCCGCCGGTAGGATCGCCCGCGGTGTGCCGGGAAGTCTGGTCGGCGTCCCCGTCGTCGACCCCACGGAGAGCCGCCCGTGTCCCACTCCCCCGCACCCGCCCCGCAGCAGCCCGGTGAGCCGCAGGCCCCGCGCAGCCTGTTCGGCCCGCTGTCCCCGGGCGGCCTCGCGAACCTGCTCGACACCCTCCGCGCCGAGCGCACCGGCGGCGTGCTGCTGCTCGCCGGCGCCGTCCTCGCGCTGCTGTGGGCCAACTCGCCCTGGTCTGCGTCCTACACCGCGCTGTCGGACACGGTCGTCGGCCCGGCGGCCCTGCACCTCGACCTCAGCCTCGCGGCGTGGGCGACCGACGGGCTGCTCGCGATCTTCTTCTTCGTGGTCGGCGTCGAGCTGAAGCGGGAGATCGTCGCCGGCGAGCTGCGCCGCGCCCGGACCGCGGTGGTGCCCGTCGTCGCCGCCGTCGGCGGGATGGTCGTGCCGGCGCTGCTGTACCTGCTGGTCACCGCCTCGGCCGGCGACGGCGCGACCCGGGGCTGGGCGGTGCCCACCGCGACGGACATCGCGTTCGCCGTCGCCGTGCTCTCGGTGGTCGGCCGCAGCCTGCCGGCGTCGCTCCGGGCCTTCCTGCTGACGCTCGCGGTCGTCGACGACCTGCTCGGCATCGTCGTGATCGCCGTCGTCTACACCGACGGGCTGCACCTGCTCTGGCTCGCCGCGTCCCTCGTGGCCGTGGCGGCCTTCGCGCTGCTGGTCCGGGTCCGCCGCCCCGGCGTCGCCGGTCACGCCGCGCTCGTGGTGCTGGCCGTGACCGCGTGGGCGCTCATGCACGCGTCCGGGGTGCACGCGACGATCGCCGGCGTGCTGCTCGGCCTCACCGCCCCGGCACTGGCACGTCCGGGTGAGGCGTCGAGCGTCGCCGAGCGGCTCGAGCACCGGTGGCGCCCCGTGTCCGCGGGGTTCGCGGTCCCGGTGTTCGCGCTGTTCGCCGCAGGGGTGCCGCTGTCCGGCGGGGTGCTCGCCGACGCCCTCCGGGACCCGGTGGCGCAGGGCGTCGCGCTCGGCCTCGTGGTCGGCAAGCCGCTCGGCATCCTGGCGGCGACGTGGCTGGTCGCGCGGTTCACCCGCGCGACCCTGGCCCCCGACCTGCACTGGCGGGACGTGGGGGCCGTGGGGCTGCTCGCCGGCATCGGGTTCACGGTCTCGCTGCTCATCGGCGAGCTCGCCTTCGGGGCCGGCAGCGCCCACGACGAGCACCTCAGGGTGGCGATCCTGCTGGCGTCGACGACGGCCGCGGTGCTCGGCGGCGCGGCCCTCGCGGCGCGCGACCGGGCGCACCGGTCCCGCCGGACGGGGGCCGGGACGCGGTAGGTTCGGCGTCGATGACCGTCGACTCCGCCGCCCTGCTGCTCGACGGCCCGTGGCGGCACCACTTCGTCCCCGCGAACGGCTCCCGGTTCCACGTGGCCGTCGCCGGCCCGGACGACCGGGACGCCCCGCTGGTGGTGCTGCTGCACGGGCTGCCCGAGCTGTGGTGGGCGTGGCGCCACCAGCTGCCCGCCCTCGCCGAGGACGGGCACCGGGTCGTGGCGATGGACCTGCGCGGCACCGGCGGCTCGGACAAGCCGCCGAGCGGCTACGACGTGCCCACGCTGACCCGGGACGTCGCCGGCGTGGTCCGGTCGCTCGGCTGCGACCGCGCGGTCGTCGTCGGGCACGGCGTCGGCGGCGGCGACGTGGCCTGGGCCATGCCCGCCTACCACCCCGGCCTCACTCGCGGCGTCGCGGTGCTGTCCTCCCCGCACCCGCTGACCCGCCGCGCGGACCCCCGCTCCGGACTGCGCGCCCGCGCCGCGCAGCGCGTGGCCGAGATCCAGGTGCCGTACCTGCCCGAGCGCGCGATGACCCGCGGCGACCTCGTCGCGCGGCTGCTGCGCGAGTGGGGCGGCCCGCGCTGGCCGGACCCCGCGGCGCTCGCGCTGTACCGCCGGGCGGCGCACGTCCCGTTCGCGGCGCACTCCGCCCTGGAGCAGGTCCGCTGGCTGTACCGCTCCGGGGTGCGCGCCGACGGGCGCCGGCACGCGGTCGCGCTGCGGGACGCGGCGCCGGTCCCGACGCTGCAGGTGCACGGCGGGTCGGACGGCTGCTACACGGTGTCCCGGGCGATGGCCGACGGGTCGGTGGCCCGCCGGCTCGGGCCGCACTACCGGTTCGAGATGCTCTCCGGTGCGGGCCACTACCTGCCCGAGGAGGAGCCCGACCGCGTCACCGCCCTGCTCCGCGACTGGCTCCGCGAGCTGGGCTAGGCCCCGCCGACGTCGACCGCCCGCTCGGCGGGACCCCGGGGCGGGACCGGGGGCGCCGCGACCCGGACCAGGGCCGACGGGCAGTCGCCCGTCAGGGGGCAGGTGGCGCAGTCCGGCTTGCGGGCGTGGCAGGTGCGGCGGCCGTGGAAGATCAGCCGGTGGCTGAGCAGGGTCCACTCCGGCCGGGGGATCAGCGCCGCGATGTCCTGCTCGACCTTGACCGGGTCCTCCTCGGTCGTCCAGCCGAGCCGCCGGGCGAGCCGGCCCACGTGCGTGTCGACGGTGATGCCGGGCACGCCGAACGCGTCGCCGAGGACCACGTTCGCCGTCTTCCGGCCGACGCCCGGGAGCGTCACCAGGTCCTCGAGCCGGGCCGGCACCTCGCCGCCGAACCGCTCGACGAGCGCCCGGCCGAGGCCCTGCAGCGAGCGCGCCTTCGCCCGGAAGAACCCGGTCGGCCGGATCAGCTCCTCGAGCTCGGCCGGCTCCGCGCCGGCGTAGGCGGCGGCGTCGGGGTAGCGGGCGAACAGCGCCGGCGTCACCTGGTTGACCCGGACGTCCGTGGTCTGCGCGGACAGCACGGTCGCGACCAGCAGCTCCAACGGCGTCCGGAAGTCGAGCTCGCACCGCGCGTCGGGCCAGCGGACCGCGAGCGCGCGGTTGACCCGGCGGGCACGGCGGACGAGCGCGACCGGCGGCCGGTCCGCGGGCGTGGCGCCGGCGGTCGCCGCCGCGCGGGGCCGTGCGGGACTCATGCGGCCAGCGTAGGTCCCCCGGGGGAATCGGTTGCTCTGGGCGAGTGACCTGGGGAGTTGATCACATGACCAACTTCTCAAGTCGGGCACCCCGGGCGTCGAAAGACGGGGGGACGCGACCTGTGGCCGTACGGGTCGTCCGAGAGAGTGGGCGGACCGCATGACCCTGGCCGGCACGGCTGACCAGCTCGTCGAGCTGCGCCGGCAGCGCGGTGCGCTGCGCCTCGAGCACCAGCACGTCGTCCGCTGGCGACGCCTGGTCCGCGACCGTCTCGAGCTCGCCGTGGCCGCCGCCGCACCGCCCGAGGCGCCGGGCGCCTGCCCGGACGTCCGCAGCGTCCTGGGGGACGCCGCCGTCGACGTGCCGCCCGCGGCCGAGCTCGCGGCCGCCGTCCGGGGCGCGCTGCCGATCGCCGAGGTGCACGAGCTGCCGCGGCTCCGTGACCTGGACCTGCGCCTCGCCCGCTACGAGATGCGTCTCGAGGACGCGCTGCGCCGCCTCACCGACCGGTACATCGACCGGCTCGCGCGCGACGTCACCGAGGGAGGCGTCGACGCGCTGCGCCGTCCTGCCGGCGCGTGATGAGGCACACTGAGGGACGTCACATCCCGGCAAGAAGGTGAGGTCCCTCCCGTGGAGGACGACGTCGTGCTCACGGCGCCCCTGTTCCAGAACATGGACCCCGAGGCGTCCCGGACGCTGCTCGCGTCGATGGCGCCCGTGCACGTCGCCCGCGGCGAGGTGCTGTTCCACGAGGGCGAGCCGGGCGACCGGCTCTACGTGATCCGCTCCGGTAAGATCAAGCTCGGCCGCCGGTCCTCCGACGGCCGGGAGAACCTCCTCGCCGTGCTCGGCCCCGGCGAGATGTTCGGCGAGCTCTCGCTGTTCGACCCGGGCCCCCGCACCGCCACGGCCACCGGCCTCGCCGACGCCGTGGTGCTCGAGCTGGGCCACCACGACCTCATCCCGTGGCTCGAGCAGAACCCGACCGTCGCCAAGCACCTGCTCGGCGCGCTCGGCCGCCGGCTGCGCCGCACCAACGACGCCCTGGCCGACCTGGTGTTCTCCGACGTCCCCGGCCGCGTGGCCAAGGCGCTGCTCGACCTGTCGCACCGGTTCGGCCAGCAGACCGACGAGGGCGTCCGGGTCGCGCACGACCTCACGCAGGAGGAGCTCGCGCAGCTCGTCGGCGCGAGCCGCGAGACCGTGAACAAGGCGCTCGCCGACTTCGCCGCCCGCGGCTGGGTCCGGCGCGAGGGCCGCGCGATCGTGCTGCTCGACGTCGACCGCCTGGAGCGCCGCGCCCGCTGAGCCCCGCCCCCCGGGATCGCTGACGACGACGGCCCGGTCGCGCCCCTCGGGGAGCGACCGGGCCGTCCGCGTCCGTGGGCTCAGGCCTCGGGCGCGAGCTCCACGACGATCTCGACCTCGACCGGCGAGTCCAGCGGCAGCACGGCGACGCCGACGGCCGAGCGCGCGTGCACGCCCGCCTCGCCGAACACCTCGTGCAGCAGCGTGCTGGCGCCGTTGATCACGCCGGGCTGGCCGGTGAACGCCGGGTCGCTCGACACGAAGCCGACGACCTTGACCACCCGGACCACGCGGTCCAGGTCCCCGACCAGCGAGGCGACGGCCGCGACGGCGTTCAGCGCGGCGGTGCGGGCCAGGTCGTGCGCCGTCTCCGGCGACACCTGACCGGGGCCGGTGCCGACCTTGCCGGTGACGGGCAGCTCGCCCGCCACGAACGGCAGCTGGCCGGAGGTGTGCACGTACGCGCCGGTCTGCACCGCCGGGACGTAGGCGGCGACGGGCGCAGCGACCCGGGGCAGCTCGATGCCGAGCTCCGCGAGGCGCGCGACGACGACCCCGCTCACTTCTCGCCCGTCGGGCGCTTGAGGTAGGCGACGAGCCCGGTCTCCGACTGCAGGACCTGGACGAGCTCCCAGCCGTCCTGACCCCACTGGTCGAGGATCGCCTTGGTCGCGTGGACGATGAGGGGGACGGTCGCGTACTCCCACGTGGTGGTGGCCATGGCGCCACCCTAGCCGTGCCCCGCGGACGCCCGTCAGGCCCCGGCCGCCTGCTCCACCGGTTCGGTGCCGAGCAGCTCGTCGTACCAGGACTCGACCTCCGGCCGGCGCCGGCGCAGCGCGCGCCGCTCGCGCTCGGTCATCCCGCCCCACACGCCGAAGTCGGCGCGCGAGTCGAGGGCGTCGGCCAGGCACAGCAGCCTGACGGAGCACCCCGCGCACACCGCCCGCGCGTCCCGCTGCGCGGCGCCCTCCACGAACAGCGCGTCGGGCGCCACTCCCCCGGCGCCGCACTTCGCGTTCGCCGTCCAGTGCCCGTCGGGCCCCGCGATCGTCATCGAGCCATCCCTACTGTCCCCTGCGAACGGGACAGCACCGCCCGCGGACCGTCGTGCGACGGTCCGGTGCGGCAGTCCCCCCTGCTGGGCCGACCGTAGCGGGTCGGTTCGTCCGGTCGCATCCTCCGTTCGGGTTGTTCCTCCTGGTCGGGCAGCGGGGGCCTGCGTGTGCAGGTACCGTGCAGGTCCCCCCGGGCCCTGTGGACGACCGGCGCGCGCACGGGCCGCTCCCGTACCCTGGCGGGCATGGCTCCCTCCCCCTCGCCGCGCGGGCGGCAGGTCACCGTCGTGCAGGCGCTGGCGCTGCTGCTCGCCTTCGTGCTGACCGCCGGCGTCGGCGGCCTGCTGACCGCCGGGCTCGTGCTGCCGACCGTCGCCGTCGCGAACACCGCGACCGACCTCAGCGTCGAGGCGTTCGAGGACCTCCCGTCCGAGCTGGAGACCCGGCCGCTGTCCGAGAAGTCGGTGATGCTCGCGGCGGACGGCACCGTGCTCGCGGAGTTCTTCTCCGAGAACCGCATCGTGGTCCCGCTGGACCAGGTGTCGGTGCAGATGCAGAACGCCGTGGTGGCGACGGAGGACAAGCGGTTCTACCAGCACGGCGGCATCGACCCCGCCGGCATGGCGCGCGCGTTGGTGAAGAACCAGGTCAGCGACTCCACGCAGGGTGCGTCGACGCTGACCCAGCAGTACGTCAAGAACGTGCTCATCGAGACCGCGGTCCGTGACGGCGACCTCGCCGCGGCCGAGGCGGCGCGCGAGGCCGACGGCACCGAGGGCTACGCGCGCAAGCTGCGCGAGGCCAAGCTCGCCATCGCGCTCGAGAAGACGATGACGAAGGACCAGATCCTCGAGAACTACCTGAACATCGCGCAGTTCGGGGTCGCGACGTACGGCGTGGAGTCGGCGGCGCTGCGCTACTTCAGCAAGCACGCGGTCGACCTCACCTACCTCGAGGCCGCGACGATCGCCGGCATCACGCAGAGCCCGACGGCGTTCGACCCGGTCCGCAACCCCGAGGCGTCGCAGCAGCGTCGCGACCTGGTGCTGCGGCTGATGAACGAGCAGGGGTACATCACGCAGGAGGAGTTCGACGCGGGCATCGCCGCGCCGATCGCGGACACCCTGCACGTGAGCGAGGCCCAGAGCGGCTGCATGGCCGCCGGCAACGTGGTGCAGGGCTCCGGCTACTTCTGCGACTACGTCACGCACGTCATCCGGAACGACCCCGCGTTCGGCGAGACCGCCGAGGAGCGCGAGGAGACGCTGTACCGCGGCGGCCTCACGATCACCACGACGCTCGACCCGCGGCTCCAGACGATCGCCGACAACCAGGTCAAGGCGACCGTCCCGGTCGACGACCCGACCGGGGTCGGGTCCGCGATGTCCGTCGTCGAGCCGGGGACCGGCCAGATCAAGGCGATGGCCCAGAACCGGAACTTCAACAACACCGCGGAGGCCGCGGGTCGCGACTCGTCGGTCAACTACAACACCTCGTACTCCTACGGCGGGTCCGGCGGGTTCATGCCCGGCTCGACGTTCAAGCCGTTCACCCTGCTCGAGTGGCTCAAGACCGGCCACAACCTCAACGAGAGCGTCAACGGCACGGAGCGCACGCTCAACACCAACCAGTTCACGGCCTGCGGGTCCCGCTACCCGAGCCAGACCTGGAAGGTCGGCAACGCCGAGGGCGGCTCCGGCAACATGTCCGTGATGCAGGCGACCCAGCAGTCGGTCAACCTCGCGTACCTGTCGATGGCGATGCAGCTGGACCTGTGCAACATCATGGAAGGGGCCAAGCAGCTCGGCGTCACGAGCTCGAACGCGGGCGCCGAGGGCCAGGCCATCGAGGCCAAGCCGTCCAACGTGCTGGGCTCGGGCGTCACCAGCCCGCTCGCGCTCGCCGGCGCCTACGCCGCGTTCGCCTCGGGCGGCGTGTACTGCACGCCGATCGCGATCACCAACGTCAAGAACGCCGACGGCGAGGACATCCCGATCCCCGACGCCGGCTGCCACCAGGCCGTCGACCCGAACGTCGCCGCCGGCATGAACGAGGCGATGAGCAACGTCTGGAACGGCACCGGCAAGTCCATCGGGCGGCCGTCGTTCTACACGGCCTCCGGCAAGACCGGCACCACGACCCGCAACGAGCACACCTGGTTCGCGGGCTACACGCCGCGCCTGGCGTCGATCGTGTGGGTCGGCTACCCGGACCGCAACGAGCCGATGCAGTACATCACCATCAACGGGAAGTACGCCCGGTTCGCCTACGGCGCGACCTTCGCCGGCGTGACGTGGAAGAACTTCATGGACGAGGCGCTGAACGACGGGCAGGAGAACCCCGGCTTCGCCGCCCCGACCAGCGACCTGCGGTACGGCCGCGCCGTCCCGATCCCCTCCGTCGTGGGCCAGGACCAGAACACGGCGATCGCCACGCTGCAGAACGCCGGGTTCTCCGCGACCGTCGGCGGCACCACGGCGTCGGACATCACCCCGGGTTCGGTCGTCAGCCAGAGCCCGTCCGGGAGCGCACCGGCGGGCAGCTCGATCACCCTGACGCTGTCCAGCGGCCCGGGCGCACCGGCCGGGGACGGTGGGGGCGGCGGGAACAACGGCGGCGGCAACGGGGGCGGCGGCGGGGGCGGCAACGGCGGCGGGAACAACGGCGGATGACCCACCCCGTCGCCCGCGCCCTGGGCGGCGCCGCGCTCGCCGGCGCCGCCGCGGTCGCGTGGGGCACGCTCGTCGAGTCCCGCTGGTACGCGCTCCGCGAGGTCACCGTCCCGGTGCTCCCGCACGGGCAGGACCCGCTGCGCGTCCTGCACCTGTCGGACCTGCACCTGACGCCCGGCCAGCACCGCAAGGTCGACTGGGTCCGCGACCTCGCGTCGCTCCGGCCCGACCTCGTGGTGGACACCGGCGACAACTGGGCGCACGTCGAGGCCATGCCCGCGCTGCTGCGCGCGCTCGAGCCGCACCTGGGCACCCCGGGCGCGTTCGTGTGGGGGTCGAACGACTTCTTCGCGCCGTCGCCCAAGAACCCGGCCCGGTACCTGCTGCCGGACGCGCGCACGACGCCGCCCCGCCCGCCGGTGGAGCTGCCCTGGCAGGAGCTCGGCAACCGGTTCCGGTCCGCAGGCTGGGTGGACCTGACCAACCGCCGCGACGAGGTGAAGGCCGGCGGCCGGCGGATCTCGCTCGTGGGCACCGACGACGCGCACCTGGACCGCGACCGGTTCCCCGCCGCCGGCGGTCCGGACGACGTCCGCCCGGCCCCCGTGGTCGACGACGCGGGCGTGGCCCGTGCCCCGCACGGCGACGTCGACCTGCACCTGGGCGTCACGCACGCGCCCTACCGCCGGGTGCTCGACGCGATGCACGCCGACGGCGCCGACCTCGTCCTCGCCGGGCACACCCACGGCGGCCAGCTCGCGGTGCCCGGCTACGGCGCGCTCGTCACCAACTGCGACCTCCCCCGGGACCGGGCGAAGGGCCTGCACGGCTGGCCGGGCCCCCGCCCGGACGCCCGCGGCGGCGCGGACTCCACCTGGCTGCACGTGTGCGCCGGCCTGGGCACGTCGCCGTACGCCCCGGTGCGGTTCGCGTGCCGGCCCGAGGCGACGCTGCTGACGCTCGTCGCGGCCTGAGACGCGACGCTCCTCACACTTCGGCCTCCGCGGCCGTCCCCGATGCACGACCACCGCCCCGCGTCGGCTATGCTGGGCGGGCTTCACCGGGGTGTGGCGCAGCTTGGTAGCGCGCCTCGTTCGGGACGAGGAGGTCGTGGGTTCGAATCCCGCCACCCCGACCGGTGAGAAGACGAAGGCCCGGACCGCTCGGTCCGGGCCTTCGTCGTCCCCTGCCGCGGACGCGTCGCCCGCGCCGTCAGCGACCGGCGTGCTGGTCGCGCCGCCCCTCGAGCTCGGGCCGGTCGCGGGAGTGGTCGCGCACGCCCGCCCCCGGGCCGTCCGTGCCGCCACCGGACCCCGGCCGCCGCGCCCCCGCGAGGCCCTCGGTCGCGATCCGGAACCGGTCCCGCCCCGCCTGCTTCGCCCGGTACAGCGCGATGTCCGCGGCGGCGAGGGCCGAGCCCGCGGGCGCGCCGTCCGTGATCAGCGCGATCCCGGCGGAGAACGTCACGCCGGTGCCCTCCTCCGCCCACTCCGCGCGGAGCGCCCGCAGCGTGTTCAGCGCCTGCACCGGCTCGGTCCGCGGCAGGATCAGCACGAACTCCTCGCCGCCGTACCGGGCCGCGTAGTCGCGCCGCCGCAGGTGCTGGTCGAGCACGTGCCCGAACCGCTCGAGCACCAGGTCCCCCGCGCCGTGGCCCCGGGTGTCGTTCACGCGCTTGAAGTGGTCGAGGTCGGCGATCACCACGCAGTCGCCCGGGACGGCGCGCGTCAGCCGCTCCTCGAGGTCCCGGCGGTTGGCGAGCGAGGTGAGGACGTCGGTGCGCGCGTCGGTGCGGAGCCGCCGGCGGACGTCGCGCTGGTAGGCGGTGGCGAGCGCGATCACCTGGGCGGTGCCCCACCAGGTCACGGCGTAGACGACGAGCCGCACCACGGCGTTGCCGTCCAGGGTCGCGGCCATCGCGACGTACGCGGCGCACGCGACGGGCAGCAGCGCGAGCGCCGCGCGGCCGGGGTGGAACAGGCCCGCGTACACGAAGCACAGCGGGATCAGCCCGACGAAGGCGCTCGCGATGCCGGTGGAGGTGAGGCCGACGGCCCCGAGGGCGAGCAGCAGCGCGAGCGGGAACGCCAGGGTGCCCCAGCCGTCGCGGTGCCACCGCACCCGCAGGCTCAGCGCCACGAGGGCGAGCATCGCGCCCGACATCGCGGCCAGCACCGCCAGCCCGTGGCCGTCGACCCCGAGGCACAGCGCACCGAGGATCACGACCGCCCCGCCGAACAGCAGGAGCACCCGCCCGGCGGCCGCGGCGCTGCCGCCCGCGCGCGCCCAGGCCGGGACGTGCGCCAGCAGGCGCACGACGACGGGCGCGTCGTGCGGCGCCCGCCCGTGTGCGCGGCGTCCAGGCGCGACCGGCGGCATACCGGGTTGATCGGCCGCCCGGCGCGCGACCTTCAGGAGATGGTTGAGATCTGCACCATTTCTCGACGTGATCCCCAGCACGCTCCCAGGCAGCGCCTGCGACCGCTCAGCGCCAGCGGAACAGCCGCGCCGACAGCGGCACCAGGACGACGGTCCACCCGGCCATCACGAGCAGCTCGCGCACCGGCACCCCGGCGCCGACCCAGCCGTCGAGCATCGCCTGCGACCCCGCGCCGAGCGGCGTCCAGGCGGCGACCTGCTGGACGACCTCGGGCATGATCGGCAGCGGCAGCCAGACCCCGGCGAAGAACAGCGACACGAAGTAGACCGTCATGCCGATGCCCGTGGCCGCGCCGGCGGTCGGCGCCCGTGCCGCGATGAGCGAGCCGACGCCGAACGTCGACGTGGCGGCCAGCAGGAACCCGGCGAGCACGACGCCCGGCCGCTCGGGGGCGCTCACGTCCACGACCAGCATCCCGACCGCGAGGGCGAGCACGGCCGCGACCAGCAGCGCGGCCACGTCGACCAGGACCTGCGCGACCAGGAGGCGCGAGGGCGGCAGCGGGGTCGTCGACAGCCGGCGCAGCACGCCCGTGCCGCGGTAGGTGGCGATCGTGATCGGGTAGACCGACAGCGCCACGGTGCCGACGGCCAGCGTCAGCACGATCGGGGTGTACCCGGTGATCCCGTTGATCCGCGACAGCAGCGGGTCGTCCTCGCTGTACGGGGTCGACCCCCACGGCATCGCGAGGCCGAGCACCGCGAGCAGCACGGCGGGGAACAGGACGGCGAAGAACACGTTGGAGGGCTCGCGCAGGGCGAGGCGCCCCTCGACGGCGGTGACCCGGGCGAGCACCCGGGGGCTGGTCGCGGACATCTCAGGCCTCCACGCGGTCGGTCGCGGACGGGGTGGCGGGGCGCGCGTCGCCGGGGACGTCCGCGGGCGACCCCGTCAGCCGGACGAACGCGTCCTCCAGGGTGCTGCGCTGCACGCGCAGGTCGTCGGGCCGGACGCCGGCGCCCGCGAGGGCGACCATGACCTCCTGCACCACGTTGCCGGTGCCGCGGACCCGCACGGACCCGTCCGGCTCGAGGTCGACCGAACCGACCGACCCGAGTGCGCCGAGCGCGGCCGCGTCGACGGGGGCGGACGGCCGGAAGGTCAGCGTCTGGTCGGCCCCGACCAGGGCGGCGACCTCGGCGGGGGTCCCCTCGGCCACGACCCGGCCCGCGTCGACGAGCACGACGCGGTCGCAGAGCCGCTCGGCCTCCTCCATGAAGTGCGTGACGAGCACGATCGTCACGCCGCGCCGCCGCACCCCCTCGACCACGTCCCAGGTGTCCCGCCGCGCCTGCGGGTCCAGGCCGGTGGTGAGCTCGTCGAGGATCGCGACCTCCGGGTTCCCCACCAGGGCCAGCGCGATCGACAGCCGCTGCTTCTGACCGCCGGACAGCGCCCGGAACTGGGTGCCGGCCTTGTCGGCGAGCCCGAGGTCGCGCAGCAGCTCGTCCGGGTCGGCCGGGTCGTCGTAGAAGCACGCGTACTCCTCGACGGCCTCGCGGACGGTGATCCGCTGCGGCAGCGCCGACTCCTGGAGCTGCAGCCCGACCCGCTCGCGCAGGGCGGCGCGGTCGGCGGCGGGGCCGGCGGGGTCGAGCCCGAGCACGCGGACCGTGCCGCCGTCGGGCTCGCGCAGGCCGCCGATCATCTCGACGGTGGTGGTCTTGCCGGCGCCGTTGCGGCCCAGCACGCCGACGATCTCGCCGCGGCAGACGGTCAGGCCGACGTCGGCGACGGCCACGGTGCGGCCGTAGCGCTTCTCCAGGTGCTCCGCGTGGATCACGGGGTCTGCTCCGGGCATGACGGGATCTCCTCCTCGCGTGGTGCGGGTGGGTCGGGTCGTGCTGGGGGGGTGTGCGGCGCGCCGCCGGGGCGCGTCGGGTCAGCCGCGGCGGGGTGCGATCGAGCGGCGGGTGGCGATCAGCCAGAAGGCGGCGGCGAGGGCCGCCGTCAGGACGGCGGCGACGACGACGACCAGCGCGAGCGGCGTGCTCTCGCCGGTGCCGCCGAACAGGTCGGAGAACGGGACCCAGTCGTTCGAGTTGCCGACGAGGATCGTCATGGCCAGCGACGGGCCGGCGGTGAGCGGGAGCGTCAGGGTGCCCCACCAGCCGCCCGCGGCGGCGTACACGGTGCCGACCAGCAGGCCGCTCACGTAGGCGACGACGAACGTCGCCAGGTACGCGACGAGCAGGCCGCCGAACGTCACGTCGGGGTCGAACCAGCCCTGGTCCTGCAGCGACCAGTCCCAGCCCATCGCTCCGTACCAGGCGCGCTCGGCCATCAGGCCGCCGGCCATGAGCAGGGCGAACGCCATCGCGGTCAGGGCCGCCGCGGCGAGCGCGCCGCGCACGTAGCTGCGGCGGGTCATGCCGCTGGCCACGTGCACCTGCGGGTAGGTGGTGGCGATGCCGATCATGATCGAGAACGGGAACCAGACCCCGCTCTGCCGTGCGAACCAGATCGTCGAGGTCCCGACGGAGCCGACCGCGTCGACGACCAGGGGCACCGCGACGACCACGACGAGCACGATCGCCCAGTACCAGAGCGAGACCTGGCCGAACCAGGTGAGGAGGCACGTCGCCGTGCGGAGCGCCGGGCCCTGCCGGGTCGCCGGCCGGGCGGGGAACAGGGTGCGGGTGGTGGCGGTCATCGGGCCCTCCCGAGCTCGCGCGCCGCGTCCGCGGCGTCGTCGGCGGTCAGGTGCACGAACAGGTCCTGCAGCGGCACCGGCCCTAGGTCCAGGCCGGCGGCGCGGGCGTCCGCGGCCTCGCCGTCCGCGAGCGTCGCGAGCACCGTGGCCTGCGCGGTGCCCCCGAGCCGCTGGCGACCGAGCACGGTGCGCCCGACGACGAACCGCTCGACCTCGCGGGCCGGCCCGGTCACCGAGACCCCGGTGACCCGGAGCGCGTCCGCGTCCTGCGCCAGCAGCACCCGCCCGTGGTCCAGCACCACGACGTGCTCGAGCAGCCGCTCGACCTCGCCGATCAGGTGGCTGGACAGCACGATCGTGCGCGGGTGCGCGACGTAGTCCTCGAGCAGCGCGTCGTAGAACGCGTACCGCGACGGCGCGTCGAGGCCGAGGTGCACCTCGTCGAGGACGGTCAGGTCCGCGCGGGCGGCGACCCCCAGCACGATGCCGAACGCCGACTTCTGGCCGCGGGACAGCTTCTGCGGCTTCGCGCCCGGGTCGAGCTCGAACCGGTCCATGAGCCGCTCCGCGACCTCGCGGGAGAACGCGGGCCGGCAGTCCTCGGCGAACCGGAGGTTCGAGCGCAGGGTCTCGGTGTCGATCACGTCGCCCGACTCCCGGACCAGCAGGACCCGCGGCAGCAGGTCGTCGTTCTCCCACGGGTCCTCGCCGCCGACCAGCACCGCGCCGGACGTCGGGCGGCGGAACGCCGCGGCCACGGACGCGAGCGTCGTCTTGCCGGAGCCGTTGCGCCCCAGCAGGCCCGTGATCGAGCCGGCGGGGACGGACAGGTCGACCGCGTCGAGGGCGGTCTTCCGGCCGTAGCGCACGGTCAGGTCGCGCGCCTCGAGGCCGAGCGGCCCGGCCGGGGCGGTCACGACGCCGCCCCGTCCTGCCGGTCACCGGCGGTGCGCGCGGCGTGCGCCCGCAGCCGGGCGATGACGTCCTCGAGCGGGATGCCCAGGGCGCGGGCGTGGTCGGCCACCGGGTCGACCGTCTCGGCGAAGAAGGTCTCCCGACCCTCGGCGCGCAGCCGGTCCGGGGCACCCGGGGCGACGAACATCCCGACGCCGCGGCGCTTGTAGAGGATCCCGTCGTCGACGAGCTGGGCGAACGCCTTCGCGGCCGTGGCCGGGTTGATGCGGAAGGTGGTGGCGTACTGCGTCGTGCTCATCACCTGCTCCTCGGGCTGGAGGTCGCCGCGCAGGACGTCCTGGCGGATCTGGTCGGCGATCTGCACGTAGATGGGGTCGCGGCCGTCGAACACGGTCGGCCTCCTCTCGTGCGGCTGGTTCGATGGTTCGTTACCCCACTAATGAACCACAGGAGCAGCGCCGCGACAAGCCGCGCCGCGATGTTCGCGTTCGAAGTATTTGCTTCTGGTTCGAAGCATGTGTAGCGTCCTCGGCAGCGCTTCGAATCCGAAGCACTGAGAACGACCGAGGAGTCACCATGAAGGCAGTGCGGTTCCACGAGACCGGCGCGGCGGACGTCCTGCGCCACGAGGACGTCGAGCTCCCGGTCCCCGGCGCGGGCCAGGTCCGCGTCCGGGTCGCCGGCTCGGCGTACAACCCCGCGGACGGCGGGATGCGGGGCGGCTTCCTGCCGATCCCGATCACCCTGCCGCACACCCCGGGCTACGACGTGTCCGGCACGGTGGACGCGGTCGGCGCCGGCGTGACCGGCCTGGCGGCGGGCGACCGGGTCGTCGGCTTCCTGCCGATGGCGGCCGACGGCTCGGCGGCCGAGTTCGTCGTCGCCCCCGCCGAGGCGCTCGTCCCCGCCCCGACCCGCATCCCGCTCGCCGACGCGGCCGGCCTGCCGTCGGTCGGGCTCACCGCCTGGCAGGCGCTGTTCGAGGCGGCCGGCCTGGCGGCGGGGCAGCGGGTGCTCGTCAACGGCGCGGGCGGCCCCGTGGGCGGGTACGCCGTCCAGCTCGCCCACCGCGCGGGCGCCCACGTGATCGCGACCGCCAGCCCGCGCAGTGCCGAGGCCGTCCGGGCGGCGGGCGCGGACGAGGTCGTCGACCACACCGCGACGTCGGTGCTGGACGCCGTGACCGAGCCCGTCGACGTCCTGCTCAACCTCGCCCCGGTCACCGAGGAGGGGTTCGCGGCGCTGGCCACCCGGGTCCGCGACGGGGGCGTGGTCGTGTCCACCACGCCGCGGGTCCCGACCCCGGAGGACCCGGCCCGCGGTGTGCGCGCCGTCACCGTGTACCTGCACCCGGACGCGGACGTGCTGCGGCGGCTGGTCGCGCTGGTCGACGCGGGCGAGCTCCACGTCGAGATCGCGCGCCGCGTCCCGCTGGCCGAGCTCCCCGCGCTGCACGCGGAGGCCGACGCCGGCGGCGTGCACGGCAAGGTCGTGGTGGTCCCGGCGGGCGCGTGAGGCCCGGGACGACGGAGGACCCGCCGCACCGGCTCGTGGTGAGCCGGTGCGGCGGGTCCTCGTGCGCGGGGATCGCGCGGGCGTCGCGCGGGGTGTGCGCGGGTCAGGCGGTCGCGGCGCCCAGGCGCGCGGCCAGGAGCTCGGCGACCTGCACGGCGTTGAGCGCCGCGCCCTTGCGCAGGTTGTCGTTCGAGATGAACAGGGCCAGGCCCCGCCCGTCGGGCGCGCCCGGGTCCTGCCGGATGCGGCCGACCAATGACGGGTCCGCGCCGGCGGCCTGCTGCGGCGTCGGCACGTCGGCGAGCTGCACGCCCGGCGCGCCGGCCAGCAGCTCGTGCGCGCGCTCCGGGGTGATCGGCCGGTCGAACTCGGCGTTGATCGACAGCGAGTGCCCCGTGTACACCGGCACCCGGACGCAGGTGCCGGACACCAGCAGGTCGGGGATGTCGAGGATCTTGCGGGACTCGTTGCGGAGCTTCTGCTCCTCGTCCGTCTCCAGGCTGCCGTCGTCCACCAGGTTGCCGGCCAGCGGGATGACGTTGAACGCGATCGGCGCGACGTACTTCTGCGGCTCCGGGAACGTGACCGCACCGCCGTCGTGCACGAGCGCGAGCGTGTCCTGCTCGACCCCGGCGCGCACCTGCTCGTCGAGCTCGCGCGCGCCGGCCAGGCCGGAGCCCGAGACCGCCTGGTAGGTCGACACGACCAGCCGGCGCAGCCCGGCCTCCTCGTGCAGCACCCGCAGCACCGGCATCGCGGCCATCGTGGTGCAGTTCGGGTTCGCGACGATGCCCTTGCGCACCTCGTCCAGCGCGCCCGGGTTCACCTCCGACACGACCAGCGGCACGTCGGGGTCCATCCGCCAGGCGGACGAGTTGTCGATCACCGTGACGCCCGCGGCGGCGAACCGCGGCGCCTGCGCCTTCGACGTCGCGCCGCCGGCGGAGAACAGGGCGATGTCGAGGCCGGTCGGGTCGGCGGTCTCGGCGTCCTCGACCACGATCTCGGTGCCCCGCCACGGCAGGGTCGTCCCGGCCGACCGCGCGGAGGCGAAGTACCGGATCTCGGCCACCGGGAAGTCGCGCTCCTCCAGCAGGCGGCGCATCACGGCACCCACCTGGCCGGTGGCGCCGACGACACCGACCCGCAGGCCCGCGCCCGTGCTCACGCTCTCGCTCATCGTCCGGTCCCTCCGTACACCACGGCCTGCTCGTCGGCGCTGTCCAGGTCGAACGCCGTGTGCACGGCGCGCACGGCGTCGTCGAGCTGGTCGGCGCGGGTCACCACGGAGATGCGGATCTCCGAGGTCGAGATCATCTCGATGTTGATGCCGGCGTCCGACAGCGCGGCGAACAGCCGGGCGGACACGCCGGGGTGCGACTTCATGCCCGCGCCGATCAGCGACAGCTTGCCGATCGTGTCGTCGTACTGCAGCGACGTGAAGCCGATGTCGGGCTGGTGCTGGGTCAGCGCCGCGGTCGCGGCCGCCCCGTCGGTGGCGGGCAGCGTGAACGAGATGTCCGTGCGGCCGGTCGACGCCACGGACACGTTCTGCACGATCATGTCGAGGTTCACGCCCGACCCGGCGACGACCTCGAAGATGCGCGCGGCCTTGCCGGGCACGTCCGGGACGTCGACGATCGTGATCTTGGCCTCGCTGCGGTCGTGCGCGACGCCGGCGATGATCGGCTGCTCCATCGGGGCTCCTCCTTCGGTCGGGGCGTCCGTCACCAGCGTGCCCGGGTGGGTCGAGAACGACGATCGCACGTGCACGGGGACGCCGTACCGCCGCGCGTACTCCACGCAGCGGAGCACGAGCACCTTGGCGCCGCTCGCCGCCATCTCGAGCATCTCGTCGTAGGTGATGCGGTCGATCTTGCGGGCCGACGGCACGATGCGCGGGTCGGCGGTGAACACGCCGTCGACGTCGGTGTAGATCTCGCAGACGTCGGCGTGCAGGGCGGCGGCGAGCGCGACCGCCGTGGTGTCCGAGCCGCCGCGGCCCAGCGTCGTCACGTCGTTGGTGTGCTGGGTGACGCCCTGGAACCCGGCGACGATCGCGACCGCGCCCGCGTCGACCGCCTGCTGGATGCGGCTCGGGCTCACGTCGATGATCCGAGCCTTGCCGTGCACCGAGTCGGTGATGACGCCGGCCTGCTGGCCGGTGAACGACTGCGCCTCGACGCCCAGGTTGCTGATCGCCATCGCCAGCAGCGACATCGAGATGCGCTCGCCGGCGGTCAGCAGGATGTCCATCTCCCGCTGCGGCGGGAGCGGCGTGACCTGCTGCGCGAGGTCGATCAGCTCGTCCGTCGTGTCGCCCATCGCCGAGACGACGACCACCACGTCGTCGCCCGCGCGCTTGGCCTCCGCGATCCGCTTCGCGACGCGCTTGATGCTGTCGGCGTCGGCGACCGAGGAACCGCCGTACTTCTGCACGATGAGGGCCACGGGAGGGAGCTTCCTGCTGCGGGGTGGGGCCGCCGGGCGGCGACCGCCGGGGTCGGCCGAATTCTAGGCCGGGGCGCAGCAGGCACCCGCCGGGCGCCCGCATCGCGGGACCGTCAGAGCAGCTCGGCCCCGAGCCGCACGATCAGCACGGCGACGACCACCAGGAACACCACCCGCACGAATCCGCTGCCCCGGGCCACCGCGGTGCGCGCGCCGAGGTACGACCCGAGCACGTTGGCGGCGCCCACCATCAGCCCGAGCCGCCACAGCGGGGCCCCCTGCGCGGCGAACACGACGAGCGCGCCGAGGTTGGTCGCCGCGTTGACGATCTTCGCCTGCGCCGACGCCTCGAGGAACGCGTAGCCCAGCACCCCGACCAGCGCGATGACCAGGAACGACCCCGTGCCCGGGCCCAGGAGGCCGTCGTAGAACCCGATGCCGGCGCCCAGGGCCAGCGCCACCAGCAGGTGGGTGCGCCCCTGCCAGCGCAGCGCGGTGGCCCGGCCGACCTGCGGCCGCGCGACGGTGTAGACCGCGACGGCCACCAGCGCGACGAGGATCACCGGCACGAACACGTCCTCGGGCAGCAGCGACGCCAGCGCCGCTCCCCCACCCGCGCCGACCAGGGCCGCGAGCGCCATCGGCCCCGCGGTGCCCAGCCCGGGCTGCACGCGCCGGTAGTAGGTCGCCGCACTGACCGAGGTGCCCATGATCCCCGCGAGCTTGTTGGTCGCGAGCGCCTGCACCGGGCTGATGCCCGGCACCAGCAGCAGCGCCGGGAGCTGCACCAGCCCGCCGCCGCCCACCACGGCGTCGACCCAGCCCGCGGCGAACCCGGCCAGCACCAGGAGCACCACGGTGCCGACCGTGAGCTCCAGGCCCGAGACCGTCACGCGGCGGTGCGGGGGGTGGTGCCGTGCGCCCGGTGCGCGGCGACCACCGCCGCGCCCGCGTGCCGGAGCGTCGCCGCGACGGAAGCCGCGCGCTCGGCGCCCCCGACGTACCCGGCGACCATCGCGCCGTCCCGCAGCACGACCAGCTCCTCGGCGGCGCCGACCGGGTCGTCGAGCCCGAGGTCCGCGAGGAGCTCGGCCGCGGTGCCGACCATCCACCGCCGGTGCTCCGCGACGACCGCGCGGACCGGGTGGTCGGGGTCGGCGTACTCGGCGGCGGCGTTGATGAACGGGCAGCCGCGGAACCCCGGGCGGCACGACTCCGCGCCCAGGCCCTCCGCGTACCCGCGGAGCACGGCCCCGGCGTCGTCGGGGTGCGCGGCGCGGACCGCGTCCAGGGCGGCGCGCTCCGCCGCGGCCACGGCGGTGAGCCAGGCCACCACCAGGGCGTCCTTGGTGGGGAAGTGCCGGTAGAACGTCACCTTGCTGACCTCGGCCGCGGCGATGACCCGGTCGGCGCTCACCGCGCGGATGCCGTCGGCGTAGAACAGCCGGGCGGCGGCGTCGAGGACCCGCGCGGCGACCGGTGAGGCGGGCCGGGCGTCGGCGGGTGCGGTCGCGGGGGGCGTCACGGGGTCCTCCTCCTCCTCGGGGTCGGCTCGGCACGGGGTCGGCTCGGCACGGCGCCGGCTCGGCACGGCGCCGGCTCGGCGCCGGCTCGGCGCTGATCGACGCGCCGGTCCGGGGCGCGCGCCGGTGAGCCAGTCTGGCACGCGCGGACGATCTGTGGCATACATAGACGTACTAGTTCGTCTACCTGGAGGTCGTCCCCATGAGCGCGCTCTACACCGCCACCGCCACCTCGACCGGCGAGGGCCGCGCGGGAGGCCAGGTCACCAGCGACGACGGCGTCCTCGACCTCACGCTCGCCGTCCCGGCCCCGATGGGCGGCCCCGGCGGCGGCACCAACCCCGAGCAGCTGTTCGCCGCGGGCTGGGCCGCCTGTTTCCACTCCGCGCTCAAGGGCGTGGCGTCGGCCGCGAAGACGCCGATCCGCGACTCCGCGGTGGTCGCCGACATCGGCATCCTGCCCAACGGCACCGGCGGCTACACCCTGAGCGCCGCGCTGCACGTCGAGATCGGCGGCGTCGACCAGGCCACGGCGGAGAAGCTCGTGGAGCAGGCGCACCAGGTGTGCCCGTACTCGAACGCCACCCGCGGCAACATCGACGTCCAGCTGGACACCACCGTCGCCTGACCCGCGGCCGGGGGCCCGGCGGCCACCGCGCCACCGCGCCACCGCGCCACCGCGCCACCGCGCCACCGCGCCACCGCGCCACCGCGAGCGTGCACCCGACACGTCGAGCGAGCACCCCCCGGCTGCTCGCTCGACGTGCCCCCCGCCCCCTCGGCCCGCGCACCACGGGCCTACGCTGGCCCCGGGCGGACACGGGCGGGCGCCGGTCGGCGCGTCGCGCACCGCGGGGGGGTGCAGCGGGGTGGGAGCACGGTGAGCGGCGGCGGCCGGGACGAGGCCCTGATCGCGGTGCGCCGCTGGCTGGCGGCCGGGCGCGACGTGGTGCTGCGCGGCGAGCGCGGCATCGGGAAGTCCGCGACGCTCGAGGCCCTGCGCGCCGACCTGTCGGACCGCCGGCTGCCCGGCGTGCTGCTCCGCGCGAGCGGGCCGGCGCCGTTCGCGGCGGTGCTGGACCACCCCTCCGCGCCGCCGCGGGTGCCGGACGAGACCGCCCTGACCGCGTGGCTGTCCGCCGAGCTCGCGGCCCCGCGCAGCGTCCTGCTCGTCGACGACGTCGACCGGCTCGACCCCGGGAGCCTGCGCGTGGTGCAGCGGGCGCTGGTGCGCACGGGCTGCGGGCTCGTCGCCGCCACCACGGCCGACCTGCTGCGCACCCCGCCGGGCGGCCCGCGCGAGCTCCTCGTCGCCCGCGCGCCGGCCGAGGTCCGGGTCCCGCCGCTCGGCCTCGCGGCGCTGAGCGCGCTGGTGGCGACCACGCTCGGCGGCCCGGCGGACGCCGCGCTCACCAGCGCCCTCCTCGCGCAGTCCGGCGGCAACCCCGGCGCGGCGGTCGCGCTGCTCACGGCGGCGCGCGCCACCGGGGCGCTGCGCCGCGAGGACGGCCGGCACGTCGACGACGGGCGGCTGCTGGAGGTGCCGGCGGACGCCGTCGCGGCGCTGTTCCTCGCCACCCTGGACGACGCCCGGGTGGACGCGCTGGAGCGGCTCGCCGTGGTGGGGCCGATCGCGCCCGGGGCGGCGGCGCGGCTGGTCGAGCCCGCGCTGCTGGACGACCTCGCGGACCAGGGCCGGGTGGCCGAGGACGAGGCGGGCGGGGCCGACGCCCTGCTGGTCGTCGCGCCGCCCGCGCTGGCCCGGGCCCTGCGCGACCGGGTCGCCCCGCCCCACCGCCGCCGGCTGCTGGCCGCGGCGCGCGCGGCCGTCGGCGACGTCGTCGCCGTGGTCGACCCCCCGCGGCCGGATCTCACCGCCCTGCTGGCCCGGGACGCGGCCGGCAGCGCCGACGTCGCGCGGTGGAGCACGCAGGTCGCCGGCGTCGTGCACGAGCGCGCGGCCGCGGCGGAGGCGGCCGCGCAGGCCGCGTGGGCGGCGGACCCGCGGCTGGGCACCGCCACCACGTACCTCGCCCGGCTCATGCGGCGGCCGGCGCGCGACCAGATCGCCGCCGTGTTCCGCGACACCGCCCGCGCCCCGGGGGACACCGACGACGACGCCCTCACGTACCGGTACTACCGCGCCCGGTGGGAGTCCTGGCGCCGCGACGAGGGCCCGGACGACCGGGACGACGACCGCGGCGACGACCGCGGCGACGAGACGGACGGGCTCGGGCGGCTCGACGCGCTCGAGGACCTCAAGCAGCGGCTGGTCACGGAGATCCGCGACGGGCGGCCGCCCGAGGACGTCGCCGCCGCCGACCCGCCGCCCGTCACCGCGGCCGCCTTCCGGGGCGCCCCGGGGCTGCTGACCGCCGCCGCCCTGCTGGAGGCGGGGCGACCCGACCTCGCCCTGACCGTCCTCGACCGCGCCGACGACGCCGACCGCGGGCCGGACCCCGACGCCGACGAGGTCCGGCACTACCGGATCGCGCTCCGGGGCGAGTGCCTGAGCCTCCTGGGCCGGCTGGACGAGGCCGAGCGGCACGAGCGCCTGCTGCTCTCCGCCGCCTACGACGCGTACGACGCCTTCGGCATCCGGGTGCACGCCACCGTGCTGGCCGAGGTGCTCTGCTTCGCCGGGGAGATCGAGTCCGCCTGGCGGGTGCTCAGCACCGCGCTGCGGCTCGGTCCTGCCGGCCCGATCGAGACGACCTACTACCGCCGTGGCCTCGCTCTCGGGGCCGTGCTCCAGGTGGGCGCGGGCAACGTCGACCTCGCGCGGGCGCTGCTCCGCGAGCTGGAGAAGACGCCGCGGCTGTACCGGCCCCTCATCCGCTCGCTGCGCGTGGTCGGCGCGATCGCCGTGGCGGTGGCCGAGGGCGACCGGGCGACCGGCGCCGAGATCGCCTGGCGGGCGGGCTCGTCCTACGCCGCGGCGGGGCTCCGGCAGCCCGCCCTGCTGACCTGGGCGTTCGCTCCGCCGCCGTTCACCGCCGAGCGCGCGGCGACGATCCGCGCGACCCGCCGCGGCGTGGTGCTCCCGCTCCTCGACCCGTACCTCGACCTGCAGCTCGCGCTCGCGGACCGGGACGCGGCGGCCGTCGCCGCGGCGCTCCCCCGCGTGCAGCCCCGGGTGACCAGCACGCTGACCGCCGCCGCGCGCGAGCTGCTCGGGCTCGACGCCGGCGCGGTCGCCGACCACCGGGCGCCGACGGCCCGCACCGAGCCGCTGTCCGACCGGGAGCGCGAGGTCGCGGCGCTCGGACGCGACGGGCTCAGCAACCGGCAGATCGCCGAGCGGCTGCACCTGAGCGTGCGGACCGTCGAGAACCACATGAGCCGCGCGCTGCGGAAGCTCGGCTACCGGACGCGGGCCGACCTGCGTCGGTGGACCGTGGCCTGACGCCCGGGCGCCGTGGCGTCGCCGTGCCCGTCAGGGCTGCAGCGCGTCGTACTCCGCCTCGGCCGCCACGTCGTCGTCGACGTCCAGCCGCAGGTGCGCCAGCAGCGTCTGCAGGGTGCGCAGCACGCTCGCCGCCCGCTCGCCCCAGGTCGACAGGTAGGAGAACTGCCACCACCACAGCGCCTCGAGGACGTGGCCGCGGTCGTGGTGCCGCAGGCCCTGGAGCAGCGCGCCCGCGACCGCCACCAGGTCGCCCGACAACGTGGACGCGGTGACCTCGCCGCCGAGGACCGGGTCCACCACCTCGGCGTACTCGTCGACGCCGTCGAGCACGTCGGCGAGCGCGGCCCGCAGCGGCTCCACGTCCGGGTCGGGGCCGACGTCCGGCTCGAACCGGTCCGTCGGCACGACGTCCACGATCGCCCCGAGCCGCGCGCCGACCGCCAGCACGTCCGACACCGCGAGCAGCAGCAGCGGGATCGCGGCGTCCGGGTTGCTGCCCGACGCCACCTCCGTGACCGTCGTGAGGAACGCGCGGCACTCCCGGGCCGTCGAGTCCGCGACGGCGCGCAGGTCGGCGGCCTCCGGGTCGAGCGCCAGGTCGTCCACCTGGGCCGAGTCGGTCGCCACGCGCAGGTCGTCCTCGGATGCGGTCACGGGGGCCATGCTGCCCCTCTCGATCGCGACACGCCCGCCGACGACCACGACACGCGGGCGCGGCGCCGACGGACGGGACGAACCGGACGGCGCTGGGACGTGCACCCCCACCGGGAGCGTCCGGCACGCAGGCACCGGGAGCGTCCGGCACGCAGGCACCGGGCAGGTCCGGCACGACGCACCGGGGGGCACGTCCGGTGGTGGGCGGCTCCGGCGTCAGGCGCTGATGCGGCGCCGGCCCTCGAACGCCCGGCCGAGCGTCACCTCGTCGGCGTACTCCAGGTCGCCGCCGACCGGCAGGCCCGACGCGAGCCGGCTGATCGTCAGACCCATCGGCACGAGCAGGCGCGCGAGGTAGGTGGCGGTGGCCTCGCCCTCGACGTTCGGGTCCGTCGCCAGGATCACCTCGGTGACGGTCCCGTCGGCCAGCCGGGTCATGAGGTCCTTGATGCGCAGGTCGTCCGGACCGACGCCCGCGATCGGGTTGATCGCGCCGCCGAGCACGTGGTACCTGCCGCGGAACTCGCGGGTGCGCTCGATCGCGACGACGTCCTTCGGCTCCTCGACCACGCACAGCACGGCCGGCGAGCGACGCGGGTCGCGGCAGATCCGGCAGAGGTCCTCCTCGGCCACGTTGCCGCACTGCACGCAGAACCGGACCTTGGCCTTCACCTCGGTCAGCGCGTCCACCAGGCGGCGCACATCCGTCGGGTCCGCCGCGAGGATGTGGAACGCGATCCGCTGCGCGCTCTTGGGACCGACGCCGGGCAGTCGCCCCAGCTCGTCGATCAGGTCCTGGACCGCGCCCTCGTACACGCCGCACAGCCTACGGCCCGCCGCCGACAACGCGGGTGTCCGAGCGGTCGCGCCCGGCGCGCCCGCCGGGCCCCGCGGTCCGGGACGACGGCTCGGGACGGAGACGAGGGCTCAGAACGGGGGTGGTGCGTCGGAGGGGTCGGCCGTGGCGTGGTGGGACTGCCCGGTGCCGGGTCGGGTGAGGTAGCGGTGGCCCGTGGGAGTGATCCACTCGAACAAGCCGGGTTCGATCTGGCGGAGCCGGAACCCGCCGTCGGTCTTCAGGCGGTGGTGCCGGCGGCACAGGGGCCCGAGGTTGTCCGCATCGGTGCGGCCCCGGCGCGCGTCGGGGTCGGCGCCGGGTCGGGGGTGGAACTCCTGGGTGTGGTCGAGGTCGCAGCCGCGTGCGGGGACCGTGCAGCCGGGTGCGGCGCAGGTTCCGTCGCGGGTGCGGACGAGGTCGGCCAGCGCTGCGGGTGGTCGGTAGCGTTCGCGGCCCACGTCCAGGACCCGGTCGGTGAGCGGATCCGTCACCACCCGCTGCCAGACCCCGCCGGCCGCCAGGGCGCGGGCGGCGACCGCGTCGATGGGTCCGTGGCCGTCGAGGTGGGCGGGTTGGTCGTCCAGGCCGAGCAGGGTCGAGGCGGGGATGGTGACGCGGACCTCGGCGCCCGGGCGGCCCGCGCAGCGCGTGCAGGTGCGGCGTGCCGTGGGGGATCCGGCGGTGCTGGTCTCGACCTCGGTCGCGGTCCCGGTGTCGGTCGCGGTCCCGGTGTCGGTCGCGGTCCCGGTGTCGGTCGCGGTGTCGGTCGCGGTCCCGGTCGGTGCCACCGGCACTCCGCGGGATGAAGCAGGGCGGTCCTGGCGAGGCCCGGGGTGCGCGGTGGTGTCGTCGAACGGGGTGAGGGTGGCGACGGGGATCGGCTCGACCGGGCGCGCGAGCACCAGACCGTCCCGGTCCATGAACAGCGCGCCGTTCCACGACCGCTTCGGTTGCGGTGGCACCGGCACGCCGGGGGTCAGCTGGACCTCGAACGCCGGCCCGTCAGATGCAGGCACGTCCCCGACGACCAGGTCCCGCAGCCCGTCGGCACGCAGCTGATCCAACGTCCGGTCATCGCCCAGCGCCTTGGCCGTCTTCGCGGCGTGGGTCAGCACCCCGTCGACGCGGATCGCGTCCGCGGCGTCCAGCACCAGCCACATCGAGGCCATCCCGTCCGGCTGGGGTCGGGGGTGGGACACCTTCCGGGTGCACCACGCGCGGTCGTGGCGACCGGCGGCACCCTCGGGGTCCACGAGCCGGATCTCCCGCTCGACCCGCTGCCGGAGCTGGGCGACCGAGCACCGGTCGGCGTCGGGCAGCACCGCGTCCTCGACCGCGTGCGCCACCTGGAACGGAAGGTCGGTCAG